>WQWD01000018.1 GCA_009785545.1 Treponema sp.
ATATTATCTCTTCTTTCCAGGAAATACCTGTAAAGCCTTAATTCAGTGTGATTTGCGTGGCGAAACCTTTGCATGACAGTAACAACGCCCTCATTTTGGCTGTGTTCGGTTCGGAGGATATCAAATGATGTAGGAATAAGAACAATATAACTGTCAACTACAGCGCTTTGCAGGTTTTGGCGGTATTCGGCCATCAGCCGCCTGCGTCCGGCTTCATTTTCCGCCAAATATCTGCGCCGTTGATGAGGATCACGTGTGAACATCGCTTCAAGGTCGAGATAAAGGAAAAACCGCTCCCATTGGGATTGCTGGCGTGCCGTTATCATAAAAGCTACTACTTGATCCGGCGGCAAAGGTTGTCTCACAAGGGCGGCTCCGGTATCAATATCCATTTGAATGGGAAGTCCGTCAGGTCCGGGAATAGCTGGAGGGCGTACGCTCAAAGTTAACGTATTTGATGTTATCGGTGTTCTTGGCGTACTTGCGGCGGCATTGATCAATTCAGGGTGAATAAAAGCTCGTACCCTGTAAGAGCCGGGATTGTCGATACGGATAAAGTCCCTTAAATCTTCGATGAATGAAAAAGATTCTTTTGTGTCTATCGATATTTCACGGAAGAAAACCTGTCTTGAGCTTGTCCGTCTTTGAATCAACGAATCGGCCTGAGGCAGGGGGCGGTTTGTCATTGTTCGAGTCTCAAACTCTATGGAAAAAGCTCGATCATCGGCAAGCCTAAAACGGAAAGGTTCTGGCGTGTTATTCGTGATTGTTACTTGTATAAAAATTGGTTCATCAGATACATAGTATATACGCCTGTCAAAAAAGCGGATGTTAAACTCAACTTCTCCTGAAAAAGCCTGCACGGCATTCACAAACGACAATGATAACAGGAAAAGGAAAAAAGCTGCTACTTTATAGTTTTTATTCATCATAATTCCTTTAAGCTTGGGTATTCCAAAAGAATACACTTCTATATTATAATCGGTAGATTCCTATGAATACCTTATCTTTTCCTGAGCTTTTAAAGATTGTAGAGCCATCCAAAGGCATTTCCTCGTTATTGTCCGCGATAAAACAGGCACGTTTTCCGATTGATGTCGAAGGCAGCGAGGGATCGCTTGCTTCTTTGCTTATAGCAAACACATATACGGCATTGGGAAAGCGCTCAGACGAAGGGCGGCAAGTTTTTGTCATTGTCCCAAATGAGGAAATGGCAGATGACATTTTAGTTGATTTGACTCCGGCCGCTGATTCCGAAGGAGACTCTGCGGGAAAGTCCGACTCAACGGAGTTTAACATACCCTGTTTTAAGTTTCCGCTGTGGGGGTCTGCGCCGTACAGAGAATTATCTCCTATGGCGGCGGTTTTTGGAGAGAGGGTAAAAGTTCTCTCTTATTTGGCGCAAAAAAAGCCCGGTGTTTATGTTATTCCTCAACGTGCGTTGGTCTTGCCGGTTCCTTCGCCCGGATACATTAAAAGTCTTTTTGTTACCGTAAAACCGGGAGCCAAGATAACCTCGTCTTCAGGCGGTGATACCGCCCTTTCTGAATTGCTTACGGCATACGGTTACACGCGCGTTCCCCGTGTTCAGCTTCAAGGTGAATTTGCCCTGCGTGGAGAAGTATTGGATATTTTCATGGGCGCTGACGACTGCGCCTACAGGGTTCTTTTTGACTTTGATACAGTGGAATCCATCAAGAAATTCGATGCCGTTATGCAAAACACCATCAGCGGGAAACTAAATGAATTGGTTATACGCCCGATTAAAGAAGTTGTCTGGACAGATGAACGAATAGAAACTTTGGAAAAAAACTTGGCATCTTTTAAGGAATTTTCAGACGGCGGAAAGTCCGCCATAGAATCGCTTATCGGAACAAAAAGTCTGAAAGGCGAGGAGATGTTTTTTCCGCTTGCGTTTAACGATGAGCAATTTAAAGCTTTTAGCCTTTTGGATTATCTTGATTCTGACGGGCTTTTATTTTTGATTGACAGCGAGCGGCTGGAAAATGCTCATGAAAGTTTTTTTCGTGAATATCAGGGGCAGTACGCTAGAGCCAAGAGAGACGATTGTGAATATCCGCTGCCGGAAAGATTGCTTCTTAATTTTAATGAGATGTTAAAACATTTTATGGAACGATCTTCTCGTATTGTGTTTTTTCGCGCGATGAAGGGGCAGCCAAGAGAGGGGCATAACCACGTCGAATTGGCTTGCGAGCCTGCCAGAAGTTTTTTTGGTAACATCAATTATTTTAAAGAAGAATTTACATCATTGTTAAACGCCGGCTGGCAGATTGCTGTTGCCGCTGAATCGATACTGCAGGCTGATCGAATAAAAACAATGCTGGATTTTCACCATGACTCCATCGCAATTATGGCGTCTCCGATGACAGCCGGCTTTGCCCTGCCTGATACCCAATTTATGCTTGTTCAGGAAAACGAGATTTTCGGGCGGCGTAAGCGTATTTCTCGTTCGTTAAAAACTGTCCGTTCAAGTGCGTTTGACACATTTGTCGAAATTACTCCGGGTGATTATGTTGTTCATGTAAATCACGGGATTGGGCAGTTCAAAGGGATTGAACGCTTAAAAGCTCTTGAACATGAAAGAGATTATATAAAAATTGAATACGCCCAGCAGGAAACTGTTTTTGTTCCCGTTGAACAGTTAAACCTTGTACAGCGCTACATCGGCAGCGACGACCAGCCGCCCCGCCTTGATACAATTGGTTCAAAGAGCTGGGAAAGCCGGAAAAACAGGGTTAAAAAATCTGTAGAAGATATAGCGGAAAAACTTATAGAGTTATATTCAAAACGAAAACAAGCGCAAGGGTTTGCCTTCCCAAAGGATTCTGAATGGCAGACAATGTTTGAAGCGGCGTTTCCGTTTGAAGAAACCCAAGACCAGCTCAACTGTGTCAGGGAAATCAAAGAAGATATGGAAAGCAGCGCTCCTATGGACAGGCTTGTTTGCGGCGATGTCGGCTTTGGAAAAACCGAAGTAGCCGTTCGTGCCTGCTTCAAAGCGATTATGGGCGGAAAACAAGTCGCTTTTTTAGCTCCTACAACGATACTTGTTGAACAGCACCACGAAAATTTCCTTGAACGTTTTTCCCGCTTCCCTGTTAAAATTGCCATGCTTTCACGTTTTGTCAGCCAAAGAAAAATCCGTGTTGTTCTTGAACAATTAAAAAGAGGCGAGATTGATTTGCTTATAGGCACGCACCGTATTATCCAGCGTGATGTGCAATTCAAAAATCTTGGGCTTATCGTAATCGACGAAGAACAGCGTTTCGGAGTAAAAGACAAAGAGCGGCTAAAAGAGCTAAAAACAAATGTAGATTGCCTCACTCTTTCCGCCACGCCGATTCCACGCACTCTCCACATGAGTCTTGTAAAAATTCGGGACATGAGCCTGCTCGCTACTGCTCCGACAGGACGCCGCCCAATCGAAACTTTTGTCGAAGAATACGATAACTACCTAATCGCCAAGGTAATTCGCCGTGAAGTGGAAAGGGGCGGTCAAGTCTTTTTTCTGCATAACCGCATTGAAACGCTTAAAGAAACCCGGCTGAAACTTGAAAAGATTGTCCCGGAAATTATGATTGAAGCCGCTCACGGACAGATGAGTGCCAATGAACTTGAAGATGTTATGCGTCGTTTTATCCACGGAGGTTTTCATGTTCTGGTTTCGACTACGATTATCGAAAACGGTATCGACATTCCCAATGTAAATACGATCATCATTGATCGTGCAGATATGTACGGCGTGTCCCAGCTATATCAGTTGAGGGGCAGGGTAGGGCGCAGCGACAGGATAGCGTACGCCTATCTTTTTTACCCCGAGAAAAAATCGCTTTCGGAAATTGCAATGAAAAGGCTTCAGACAATTTCTGATTTTACAGAACTTGGCTCGGGTTTTAAAATTGCCATGAAAGATATGGAGATAAGGGGAGCCGGAAACCTTCTTGGGCGTGAACAATCCGGCGACATCTATGCGGTTGGTTTTGACTTATACGTAAAACTTTTAGAGGACGCCGTAAGACGCCTTGAAGATTCTGAATACGAAGCGGAAGCTGAAGTCTTTCTTGAACTTGAATATTCGGGCTTTATTCCTGACTCATATATTGATTCGCCTCAGGAAAAAATGGAAATATACAAAATGATCGCCGCAATTCGTGACAAAGATGATCTTGAGCGTGTTTACTCGGAATTGCTTGACCGCTTTGGCAGCCTCCCCGACGAAGCGGCTTCTCTTCTTTCGCTTGCCGAAATACGGATCATCTGCCGCAAGCTGTCGGTTTCTTCCTTGAAGGAAAGAGCCGGAGTTGTCCGCATTGAATTTGCCAAAGTAGCCCGAGTTAAAGTTGAACGTCTTATTCGCATGATTGCCGAGACCTCCGGCAAGGTAAAGATCGATCCCAAAAAGCCCAATGTTGTATTGCTCACGACAGGCAGCATTGGGCTGAATGAAAAGAGTGAATTTATCAGAGAGAAGCTGTCGGCACTGGCGGGGTGATATACTCAATTGTTTGAACAGGAATCCCGCTCTTATCTTCTGGGCAGCCCCGGTAAACCCGTGCCGCCGGGCAAAACATTCTGCAAAGCGTCCCTTGCGGCTTCTTGCGCCTGGCGTTCCGCCTCCTCTCTGGCTTCTCTCGCCAGCCGTTCGGCTTCTTCCCGTGCCTCTTGCGCAATCCGCTCAGCTTCGTCTCTTGCCGCTTGTTCGAGGCGTTCTGCTTCTTCTCTGGCAGCATCTACCGCAGCCTGCGCTTGACGTTCGGCTTCTTCACGTGCTTGGCGTGCCGCTTCTTCGGCTTGACGTGCCGCATCGTCAACAAACTGGCGGGCGGCGTCTTCGACAGCACCGGTTATTGAACGTAAAGTTTGCTCAAACTCGCTTCGTTTGTCGGTTAGGTTTTGTCCGATTTGATTGATGAGTTCCCGATCGCCGCGCGCAATGGCAAGGAGCTGATCGACTTGTTCTCTGGAGTCAAACCTGCCGTCGATGAATTCGTCAATCCTTTGGCGCAAGACACGTTCAATTTCTTCCATTGCTCTTGCCGCATAAGCTCTGACAGTCTGCTCTAAGGCTTGAGCGAACAGGTTGTGAATGTTTGATGTTAAACTAAATTCGTCTGAGCGGCCTACGTTGAAAATGTGCTGAACGCCCAGATTTACATTGTCCGCTTGACGAATCGCCGTGTCAATTGCGTTTGCGATTGTTCCATAAGGCTCAAACAGACTGCTTTCGTTAATCAGAATATTCGCTCTGGTTGTAATGTTTCCGTTGGGAAGTCCCGCTAAGCTGACTCCGAAATTAGACTCGCCGGAAAAACCGTTAATCCCTATATTGCTAAGCATGGCTCCTAAGCTAATTGGAAAACCTGTTGCGTTTACTTCAGTGTTAAAGCGCTCTGCGGCGTGGGTTCTGAAATCGGCAATGCCGTTAAACGCTACATCACGGTTTAGATTTCCTCCAACTTCCGAAAAAGCCAGCCTTAGGCGTGCCGGATTGTTAGCGTATGGAGAATGAGCCGTAAAATTGGGGTTAGAGCTTACATTACGCAAGTCGACAGCCCAATTCCATGAGTTAAGTGTAAAGTCCGATGTCAATACGCCAAGATAAAACGAAGGGAAGTTAACAACATTGTAACTAACGTTGCGCCCCCTGAAAACGCTTCTTTCTTCTCTTGGAGGTCTTTCGTTACGAGGTATATCGTCAGCGATTGTTTTGATTTTCTGGAGAGCTTCAAGGGCGATTAAACCGTATTCGATGTATTCACGGGCTGCGTCGGTAAGTATGTCGCCGAGGACTGATTCAAGAATTCCAAAGGCTGTTCCGCTGCTCAGGTCGATAAACGATCTGAAATGATTTAAGTCGTCTGTAATTGCGTTACGAGCGTTAGCTTCAAGCTGAACAGCTGTCGCTATATCGGCTTCAATTCCGCTGACCAAAGACACTGCGTGTTCTCCGGCGGTTTGGGCGGTTGTTATCAGGTTGTTTACATCCGTGATTGTTCTTCGGATTACATTTATTGTTTCGGGATCGAATAGATTTAAATCGCTGACGTTAAAGTTTTGCAGTTCAAGTGCCGCCGTGCGCAGTTCTTCGGTTTGAGTTATAGTCGCATCGATGTTTCCCTGCCATGTGGTTACAATTTCGTTGTAGGTATCAATCGCTTCGTTGAAGATTCTTGGAGACGACAGCCTTTCAAACTCCTGGTTTAACAGCGCCATCGCATCGAAATTTTGCAGGTTGACCAAAGGAGGAGTTTCCCTTGGCGGTGTTGGAGTCCTCTCTCTTGGCGGTCTGAACGGAAGTGCTCCGGACACAGTGCGAGGAGTTCCAAAGCGTATAGTGTCCGCTCTTATTTCTTCGATGTAAATCTTTCCACGCAGAACAGCCTCCGGCCTTAAACTGATGACAGTTCTGCCCATGTCAAAAAGATTTGTCATTGGTCTGTCACGGTTGGCTACTGTTATTCCTGTCATCGAAACTTCAAAGTCGATCAGGCTAAAACGGAAATTGTTAACGTCAGCTCTGGCTTCAAATACGGATTCAAGCCCCATCTCCATTGCTCTTCCAAGCAGAGGATTAGCGAAGATAATAAAGAAAAGAACGGCGGCGGAAACAACAATAGAAGCGAAAACAAGCGGAACATAGTTAATGGTTCCTTTTCGATTTAGTTTAATTACCTTTAATAAGGATTTTAATTTATTCGCACTTTCTTTGTTTATATCACTGCGGATAACATAACATTCGGTTTCTTTGCCTTTAACAGTAATTGTTTTTAACTCAAAACAGGCTGTAAAAAACTTCTTATCAGCAGGGTGTTCTATTAGTTTTGCGAAATTGTTTTCAAAAGCTTTCTTTTTAATTGGTTTTTTGAATATACTTGGTATTTTAGCCGGTTTCATTTGCGCTCCTGTTTATGAGTTTTCGATAGCTTTGCCGATAAACTTCAGAAAAGGAATCTTGGCTATCGATTTTAGAAGTTCTGAGTTTCTAAGTTTTTCCGCAAGATGATTGCGGTAGAGGGTAACGATCCCCCAGAATAAAAAGTACGAAGGAATCCAAAGTATTATCCCTGCCGCAAGACCGCCCATTACCAGCGTATTGTTAAAGTTTGTAAACGGCACAAAAGGCATATTATACATAGTTGTAAACAGCGGTACTAAAGCCTCGAGGTTAAGCAGCGCCCAGCCCAGACTGTCTAAAGGAAAAACTATTAAGGGGGTGAGAAACTTGAGAATGGTAATGGCGAAGATTTTTGACCAGTGGTTATGCCTGAAAAAGAACGATACAAAAAACAGTGTTATAAAGAAAAAATTGGCTGCCGGAATCAACCCTAAGAGTGTGCCCCAGGCGAACCCTGCGGCGATTTGTGTTTTTTTTACATTGCCGTTTAAGGCAAGAAACAACTTGGCTATTGGTTTTAACAAAATATCCCCCTTGCCTTATTGTATAGTTATTTTTGTTATATTGTAAAGCGGGTAGACAGGGACTTCCGTAGTCCGCCTGCCGGTGATTGTACGGTGATTGTACGGTGATTGGTGCTTTTACCGAATGCCCCGTGATGCTTGATTGCCAATAATTAATATGTTAACATAACCCAGATGGACTTTTTTGACAGAATTCAACAAATTACCGAAACCTGCCTTTCCCGCCGCGCCAAAAAACGCCGTATCAGGAAAGAGAAACAAAAAGAGAAAAACAAAATTCTTGACTGGCTTGGGGCTTTCCTATGGGCAGCCGGTATGGTTTTACTTATCAATCAATATTTGGTACAAGCCTACCAAATACCTACAGGCTCAATGATCGACACGCTGAATATCGGCGATCATATCTTTGTAAACAAACTCATCTACGGCCCCGAACTTTTGCCAGGTTTTGTAAAATTGCCAAGCCCGATTCAGCCGCAAAGAAACGAAGTAATTATCTTTGAAAATCCTACTTTCATTTCGCGCGGCACTGCCTTCGAAATTGCCCAACGAATCATACATATGCTGACACTCTCGATTGTTGACATTGGCAGAGACGAGGCTGGCGAGCCGAGCGTTCAATTTTTGATCAAACGAGCGATAGGGCAGGGAGGCGACAGGTTTATTTCCGAAGGCGGCAGTATGAAAATACTTTTTGCCGGAGAAGATCGTTGGGTAAGCGAACAGGAATACAATGAAGCCAGAGGCTGGAATCATAACATACACAGATTGATGACCCCCGATCAATACCCTGCATTAATCGCCGCAGGGCAAGCGGCAGGCTGGTCTGGCAGAGGGCTTCATCCTTCGGCAGAGTTATTGGACAGAGCTCGGCTTACGACGCATTTCCCGGATTTCTTTACACATGAAAGAGCCAGACTTGAAACGTTAAGGAGAGCGGCTCCCGGAGAGGGGCGTTATGCGATGCTTTTGGCAAGGCATCGGCTTGGCTGGTTTGTGCCGGAAGGCAGAGTTTTCCCGGTTGGAGACAGCCGTGATAACTCCAGAGACGGACGTTTTTTTGGGCCTGTAAGAAGCTCTAAAGTTCTTGGCAGGGCAATGGTTGTTTATTGGCCTATTTGGCAAATGCGCGGGATTAACTAATGTTTGATAGATCAACAAGATTTTCTTATGCCGAGCAAAAAAAGCAGCGTTATCGAGTGTTAAAGCTTGTTTGTTTTTTTGCGTTTTTATGCGTTGTGTATATTTCTTTTACATCTTTTTTCTTTTCTGTTTGGGTAGTAGAAAGTAATACAATGCAGCCGGGAATTAATTCTGGCGACCGTATAATATTTCATAATGTTTTTTTAAGAGACAGTCACGAAGGTAACTTTCCGCTGGACAGAGGCAGCATTGTTTTAATCGACAAAACAGGAAGCCCAAACCGACATTGGTCTGTGCGTGTTATTGACAGCGTTGTAAGATTTTTTACGGCTCAAAGGCTCAGCCTTTTTTCAAGGTCGGGACAGTTTTATCTGAAAAGAGTTATAGCACTTCCCGGCGATGAAATTTCGATGAACGATTTTATATTCAGAGTAAGAACCGGAGGCACTGTCGGCGCTGCCAGCGGTGAAGTATTCAGCCTTACTGAATTTGAATTGTCGGCAAGACCGTACAGCCTTGCCATTCCATCAGTTCCGGATTTATGGGATACTTCCGTTCCGTTTTCAGGTACGATGGACACAATCATCCTGGGCGCAAACGAAATTTTTGTAGTATCAGATGACCGCTCGGGTACAAACGATTCACGCACATGGGGGCCAGTTTCACCTTCGCAGATAACTGCCAGAGCTGTTTTGCGGATTTGGCCGTTAAATAAAATAGAATTGTTTTGATAACGAAAGCTTCGTTATACGTTCATGTTCCTTTTTGTTCGTCTCTTTGCGATTACTGCGATTTTTATTCAGTCGTGGTTAAACCGCCTGAAGACAGTTATTTTGATACTTACCTTTCTGCCTTGATCTCGGACATCAAAAAACAAATTGATTTTTTTAACGTTAAAGAAATACCTACCGTGTATATTGGCGGCGGAACTCCGTCTGTACTCGGTAAAAAAATCAAAATATTGTTTGATACTTTAAAGGAATTTCCTTGTTTTAAACCTGTAGAATTTACAGTTGAGGCAAATCCCGAATCGTTAACCGAAGGCTTTCTGGAAACCTGCCTCGAGGGAGGTGTAAACAGGTTAAGCCTTGGAGTGCAGACATTTCATGAGCCTTCACGTTTAGCGGTCAATCGCAAAGGCGGAAAAGAATTGCTGGAAGAACGCCTGGTTATGGCTTCTCGGTATTTTTCGGGCGGGGAGTTAACGCTGTCGGCAGATCTTATCACAGGGCTTCCGTATTCAAGCGAAGAAACTGTTATTGACGATATAAATCGCATTTTAGAATTTGCTCCCGATCATGTTTCTCTTTACAGCCTTTCTGTTGAAAACGGAACAAGGCTGAAAGAAAATGTTAAAACCAATGTTGTTGAATTGCCTTCTATTGACTGCGCCGATAATTTTTGGCTTTTGGGAAAAGACTTGCTTTTAAAAACAGGATTCGAACATTACGAAATATCCAATTTTGCCAAACCGGGAAAAGACTGCCTCCATAACATGAGGTATTGGCAAATGGAAAATTGGCTGGGAGCCGGGCCTGCCGCTTCCGGCACAATTGTATGCGAAAAAACTGCATCCGCAAAACGTTATACAACAGTGTCTGATGTTGAAAAATATGTATCAACGAACAATGGGCAGTTGGTAATAGATGAAGAACCGGACAAGATTATGTTTTTAAAAGAATGTATTTTGATGGGGTATCGTTGTAAAGCCGGGCCAGATCCTGTTTTGTTTAAGCGGCGTTTTGGCTGCGCAGTTGAAGAGTGTATACCGAAAACGCTTGCCAAGTGGGAAGGGAAGGACAAAATGTTATTTCTAAACAGTTTTTTAACAGAAGCGTTTGATGAAATTCAGTCTGAGAGTTCATCGTAAATCTTACGGAAGTCATCTGAAATTGTTTTAAATACTTCGATTAGATCCGGATCAAAATGAGTTCCGCTTTGTTCGATTATTTTTGCCGCCGCAACTTCATGGCTTAACTCCGGTTTGTAACTGCGGTTCATTCTTAAAGCGTCATATACATCTGCTATCGTAACTATTCTTGCGGCAAGCGGGATCATTTCGCCTTCAAGCTGGAAAGGGTAACCACTGCCATCCCATTTTTCGTGGTGGGACAGAGCTATCTCTTTTGCCATGGGATTAGGGTATGTAGATAAAATAAAGGCGCCGTTTTTTGTATGCTCTCGCATTACAGTCCATTCCCAATCGGATAAAGGCCCTTCTTTATTAAGAATGTCATCCGGCGTTCCGACTTTTCCAACATCATGCATTGCTGCTAAAAAGCTTATGTTCTCTATAAAATCCGCGTCGATGCGTTTGTATTTTTCACCGTCACCGCCTTCAAGACTGAGTTTAAACAATTCTTGTGAAAGGCGTTTTGAGTATTCATTAACACGGACAATATGTTTTCCGGTGTCGTTATCTTTAAGTTTGGAAGCTTCAAGTAATGAAAGAAATACAGAGCGAAGCATTTTTTTGTTTTCGTTTGTAAAATCATCAAACATCACGACAAAATCGCTGGGTGATTTTAAATCCATTTCCAAAGGAAAAATATATACTCTGATCTGTACCGAAGTAGTATCTCGTGTTTTTAATTTTGCAACGCCTTTCCATGAAAATCCATTGCTGCCGTTTGTTATGGTATGCCTTATTTTTCTGGCATCATCGAGATCAAAAGCTCTGCCAAATATATCAAAAAAATATTTTTTTGAAGAATTGGTAAAACCAATAAACATATTTTCGCACGCTTCGTTTGAGTAAACTATTTTTAACTGTTTATTTAAAATTAATGCCGGAAAAACACTGGTCTTAAAAGGATTGTGCGAAGATGATAAAACAAATGTGCTGTTTGAGCCATCTTCATCTACGGACTCAAGATCCCCCGGTTCAAATAAGACCGGCTCATCCAATGGTTCCAGTTCTTCTTCAATTATATAGTTCATACTACTCCAAATCGTGCCTGCGCGTCGCTTTCTCTGTAATATTCAGGACCTGAATAAAGGCAACCCATGTTATCATTATCTAATATACTTGTAATTTGTGCAAGACGTATGATTTCATTTGAATACCCTTTTTTTTCATATTGCAATACGATTTTTTCACGAGTTTCAGGCGGCAGAGATTCGTAGAGCAAATCACAGCCGGGGCCTGTCAGGACAAGGTTTTCGCTGTATTGGTTTACAGCCTCATTTATTTGCTGAGGGCATCCGTCTGCGATTGCGGTAAGTCTTTGTGGAAGATCAGGAGCGGGAAAATTGTAAAAAGCATAAAAATAAGCATTTTTTCTGGCTTCTATCACTGCCAAAACAAGCTTGGGAGTATTATTCGCTGTTCTTTGAAAAGCAATACAATCAAGTGTTGGGACAGAGGCAAAAGGGATTGAAAGCGCAAGAGCCAACCCCTTCGCTGTGGAATAACCGATTCTGAGCCCTGTAAATGATCCCGGCCCTGCCATGCAAAGAATGCCTTCCAGATCGCATGGTTTTAATGATGCCTTTTTTATCTGATTATCGATTAAACCCATTATATGTTCGGAATGTTTAAGTTCTTCATGGCTCTCTTCGCTGAAAATATTTTCTCCATTTGAGACTGAAACAGAGAGAATACGGGCGCACGAATCTATCGCGCATATTTTTTTTTGCGTTTTCATATTTTATCCATTCCGGTAATTTTTATAAGTCTTGATGAAGAGTTTAATTCACTTTGTATGATTTCAAAAGATATATTGATTGTTTCTTCGGGGAGATGGCTGGAAATTCTTTCACTCCATTCAATTGCGCAAATTGCGTTTGAGTGAATTATTTCCAATCCGCCAATATCCAAAAAATCTTTTTCATCGTTAAGGCGGTAAGCGTCAATGTGATAGAAATGATAAAAATTATTTTTATCCGAGGGCGTATATTCATTTATGATTGTATAGGTTGGGCTTGTAATGTTTTCTGTAATGTTTAGGCCTTTTGCTATTCCTTTAACAAGTTGAGTTTTTCCGCTTCCAAGTCTTCCGTAAAGGGCAATTATTGAAGGCGGTGACAGAAAACCGGCGATACGTTCTCCGAGGGACAGCGTTTCTTCCGGAGAATTGGAGACATATTCAATCAGGGAGGCCGCCGTCATAGTCTAATTCAATTATAAATTGTTTTAATTTTTTGCTTATGGGAATTAAGGGGAAGTCAATTTCTTCTAAAAAATTTACAGTTACTTCTTTAGCTCCTGTAGGTTTTATCTCAATTGCAAAATCTATACGAAAATCTGTTTGTTTGTTATCAAAATCAATGACAGCGATGCCTGTGTATAATTTTCGGTAATAAATGGGTACATCTTTTCTGATCGCGTCTTTAATGGAAATAATATTCATTTATGTTTATCCTTTTTAACTATTCGTATACTCATATACAAAGGCATTTATTAAATTCATGGACTTTTGTGATATTCTTAAAAACTTAACATGAATTGTTGTATTCATGCCTGCTCTGTTTGTTCTCAAAACTTGTCCTAAAGCCGTTACATTAACATTCCTTTGAATAAATTCAATTTTAAATTTTGCGCCTACTTGTACGGGAGCGTTCGCTTTTATTGAACAGCCCCCTACAGAAATATCGGCTATTGTTCCGTTTAATTTGCGCTTGTCAATTACAAAACGCTGTTTTTTTTCAGAAGTGTCAATATAGACTAAATTTAAGGAACAGTCAATAGCCGCCGACTTGCGCCGAAAACGGCGAAGAGCCAGAAATCTTATGTTATTGGAATGAGCGAGCTGTAATACCGAACGCCCGTGCATATTTGAATGCCCCACAACTCTTGTCTCAAAAGAAAATCCTTTATTCCCTTTTGTAAAAAAAACAACTGTAATTCTTGTTCCATGCGGTATTTTTATTTGGCTTCCAAGCACATTTTTGGGAGCGTCAACTATCAAGTGTTCTGTCTTGGCGGTATGCACGGTTACGTCATATTTCTCTCTGCCGTAATTCATGGTTAAAACAGCGTCTTCTCTTAATTGCCGTGTTGAAGATACTGTTCCCATAGGGCTGTTTTCGAGAATATTGCGGGTAGAAAAAAGAACAGCCAATTTTTTTTGAATATCTGCGCCTGAGCCGTATGAATGTTCAAGTATTCTGAAAGCGCGTCTGAAATGGCGGTCAAGAAGAGTTGAATTCGCAAGCGACCTTTCCGGTTCCGTAACATTATCAGATTTAAAAACAAAATCAAGCATTTTAGTCTGCGCATTATCAAGCCCGATGTTTTTGGCTATTTTTCGTAATTTAAAAAAAGAAAATAATCCTGACGCTCCCAGACCCCCGCCGCCTCCTGATGATTTGGATTTAACCGTAGACATATTTTTAGACGCATTGTTGATAACAACTAGGGTGATTATGATAATTGCGATAACGAGGAAAAAAATCATGACTCCAGGAGAAAAAGTTGGATCCTCAAACGTAAACACATCAATATTGGTCATTTTTCACCTCGGCTATGTTCCAAAATAATGTTATAGAGTTCTTTTATTTTGACAGATGCTTCGTACTCCGCAATATCCCCGACAAGAACTAAATCATTTCTTTCATAGGCTTCCATTAATTCTCTAAGCAAATTATTGAATTGGGTAATGCTGGTTGTTAATTGTTCATTGTTAATTGCTATGCACCCTTGATAGTTAAGTTCGTCGTAGATGCGTAAAATTTTTTCTGTGACAGCGGCAAAAAACTGAATTGTCTGCGCCGCTTTGAAATCTTTTCCTGTTTGAATATCCAAAGGAAGATCAACTAAGCTGCCGCAAACTTCATTTAAAAGGGGTTCGATTTTTTTAAATTCATCTAAAGGATTGTTCACTTCATTTAATCGTTCTTTTGTTATTGAATACAAATTTTCCGGCGCTATTTCGCCGCGCGAAAACGCTTTAACGCAAGATGAATAAAGATCGGGTATTTGGCCGGAAGTATATGTAGCGTGCGGTCTGTTTTTCCAGTTTTCAAAAAAAGAGTTTTTCTTTTCGTAGTCAAGATTTTCATATTCTTTTATATCTTCAAGAAGGGTGAAGAGAGCTGAAGATGTCAAATTTGATTTAACATCGGTTTGTATATCCAAAGATGTAACAGAATCAATGTCTTTATTAAAAGCCTCTTCAACCTGCGAAGCCGGAACATCGCTGCCGTCAATGGATAGTTTAGTTAAAATATGCCCGCAGCCGGACAGCCACTGTTCAAGCCCTGCAATTACCTGCCCGATGTTTTTTTCGTTTTCCAGTGTAATATCGAGCGTTTTTCCATTGATTAGAACTTCCATTATCTGCCGCCGCGATTTTGTTGCATAAAGTTGTCAAGCGAGCCCGATAGTTGTTCCATTCGAGAATGAGCCGCTTCCATTCTTGCGAATTCGATTCGCAGTTGCTGTTCCCTTGACGCAAGCTGGCGATCCAATGTGTCGATTCGCCTGTTATCCTGCGAGATACGCGCGTCAATAGTGCCTGTTTTCAGCGATATGATGCCGCCTGTTCTTACAAACGGCTGAATAATTTCGTTCACATTAAAAGCAATCCCTGTATCGGAAAGCATACCGCCTGAGGTATTGCTTGCAAAAAGTTCCCTGATTGCCGGCATTTTTGTTTCAAGCGCGGCGTCAAGTTCTCTTTCGTTAATTTGAAGATAACCTCTCAAACGTGACGGATCAAAACCGGTAGATCTGTCTGCGTTTGTACTAACCCCGATTTGCGAAAGAAGGGCA
This sequence comes from Treponema sp., assembly GCA_009785545.1. Classification (GTDB taxonomy): domain Bacteria; phylum Spirochaetota; class Spirochaetia; order Treponematales; family Breznakiellaceae; genus WQXQ01. The sequence continues at coordinate 15,299 of WQWD01000018.1, forward strand.
AGTTCCCTCTCCATTGAAGTAGGGAAGGGGGCGGTTACTGTTCGCAACAGGTTATTCCTTAAAGCTGTTAAAGCGGAATCAGTCGCAAAAACGCCGAGCCTGTCTCGCATTGCGGCGGCTTCGTCAGGAGTTAAATAAGTTAACTCGTCAATTATGCGTTCATCTCTTCGGGTCAGAATGTTTAATTCCGCCATAAGTCTGTTATAATTTCCAACAAAGGAGATAATAGCTTCTTTTACAGCTTCTACGTTTGCCGCAATGTTTACATCTACCGGACGCTCCGAGATTCCCCTGACGTTTAACGTTACTCCGGGAATAAGATCATCGATTATGTTGGTAGAGCGTCTTATTTCGATTCCTTCCATTGTGATGATCGCGTCACGGGCTGTTGAAACAGCGTTTACAGGGCGTAAGCCGTCGCCGGATGCGTTGGGATCAAAAATTTCTATGTTGTTTACGGAAACCTGCCTGTGAGTATTGGCATTTTCGATGTTAAGCGAA
>WQWD01000019.1 GCA_009785545.1 Treponema sp.
AAAACCGTAAAAATGTCTTGACAGAAATGTGGTTTTTTGTTAGAATAAAATTAAATTTGGAGAGGTTGAATTATGGCAGTACCAAGAGGTAAAACATCAAAAGCCAGGACTAGCCGTCGGCAGTCCATCAACATGAAACTTACCGCGCCTACATTGATAAATTGCGGTACTTGCGGCAACAAGGTTATTTTGCACCGTGTATGTTCAAAGTGCGGCTATTATCGAGGCAAACAGGTAATTGTTCCGGATTCGAAAGTCTAGTTAAGAAGGGAAAGAACATGGAAGAACAAGAATTATTCGAAAAAATGAAAAAGCTCATTGCCGAAAAACTCGAAGTTGATGAGAGCAAAATTAAAATGGATGCGTCATTCCGTCAGGATCTTGGCGCAGATTCGCTCGACACATACGAATTGGTTTATGCCATCGAAGAACAGTTAGGTATCAGCATTCCTGATGAAAAAGCCAATAGTTTTGTAACGGTGCAGGACGCATACGACTTTATTAAATCCCAGCAAAAATAACAAGAATTCTCCTGATATTTTCGCTAAGGTCAGTTCTGAAAGAAAAAAGAAGCTGGCAGCTTTTCAAAAGGCTGCTGGCTTTAAATTTAAAAATATAGATCTTTTAAATGTTTCTTTTATGCACCGTTCTGTTTCGAATGAAGCGGGGAATAAAAACAACAACGAGCGTCTGGAATTTTTAGGCGATGCCATCTTGGGTGCAGTTTGCGCTTCTCTTCTTTATCAGTCTTTTAAAGACAAAGCAGAAGGGGAGCTGGCTAAGATAAAAGCTATTGTTGTAAGTGAAGATACTCTTTCCGTGATCGCCTTAAAATTGGGAATCGATCAAATGTTGCTTTTGGGCAAAGGTGAAGAACTTTCCGGAGGCAGAAGAAAAAAAACCATTCTGGCAGACGCAATGGAAGCTCTTATCGGAGCTGTCTATCTTGATTCCGGTTTTAAGTCTGCGTATGATTTTGTCAGCGAATGTATCCAACCCGAAATCAGCAAAGTAACTGGTGCTAATTATCACAAAGACTACAAATCAATTTTGCAGGAATACTGCCAACGTGAATACCGCTGTTATCCCGAATACCGCATGGTCAAACGCTCAGGCCCCGAACACGAACGAACCTTTTGGATGGAAGTCCTAATCGGCAAAAATGTCTGCGGCTCCGGAACAGGGCGCAACAAAAAAAGCGCCGAACAGGAAGCCGCAAAAGCTGCGTGGGATCAACTCAACTAACAAAGAACAGTTGAGGTTTTTCAAAGTTATTTTTCGTTTAGTTGGCGTTATGCGCAAGTTTGCAGTTAGTTTAAATGATATATTTATATAAAATAAATATATCATTTAAACTATTCTCTAATGCTATCCGTTTTCTCTATAACAAATAAAAGCCCCATGCCGATTTTTCCTTCTCTTGCGAATACTGCTGTTACAATTCCGTTTACAGGCGATCTTACTAGCGACCTTTCCAGTGCGGCGTCTGCGGCATTAAACATTGCTTGTGCTTGTTGGCGTGCGGCTTGCGCTATTTGCAGTTGGAACTCCGCTTGGCGTAGGTCATCTCGTGCTACTGCTCTTGCGTTAAACAACCCGCTGACAATTTGATGATTATGTTCGGCTGCAGATAAATCTATTTCTGCCATTCTTAATTGGGCTCTGGTTATATTTACTTCATGAGTTATGTCCATGTCATCAAATGCGCACAATATTTGCCCTTCGCTTACTCTGTCACCAACTTGAACATTGATACTCTCGATTGTTAGTCCCGATGTGGTGTATATGCTCCTTCGCTGTGTGCTTCTTTCATTGGTGACAACAGTTGTTATATCTCTGACAGGAGCGTTAAGCGCAATTCGTACACTTGCATTTAAGCCGATTAGGTTTGATAAATTTACATCGTCTGTTATGTTTATTTTTACAGGGATTAACTGTGTTACTTTTGTAAAGTTGCCGCCTGTATTAAAAAACATTGCCATACCTGAAATTTCAGCGTCTGTTACACGCCCGATTTCTGAAACATAACCTCTGAATTGACGGTTACCTAGTGCGTCTATTGTTACGAAAACGTTTTGCCCTCTTTGTACTCTGGCGATATGTGTTTCTTCTATATTAGCCTGAATGTGCAAATTATTTATGTCGGCTAAAACGGCTATTGCTTCCATTGGCATAACAACCTGATTTTGCGAGGCATACGATCTTACGACAAGTCCATAGAATGGCGAACGGAATGTTTCCATGTTTTCAACCCAGCCTAAAATTTCATTTTCGCTGACGTATTTGCCTTCGTAAATCGTGTAATTTTCCAATATGCCTGTAACTGTCGGCATAATGGTTACCAGGTTTGTTGTTATTCTTGCATTGTCTGTCACAAGATAATTTTCGCTTTGACGGTAAAAAGAAAATCCAAATACCGCACCTGCCGTTAGTACCATTGCCAAAAGCAATATAAAAATTATTTTGCCTTTGCTTTTCTTTTTTACCTCTGTGTTTTCGTTTTTCTTGATTTCTGCACTCATGATGCAACTTCCTCCTCATTGTCAAATTGACTGTTATATAGGTCGGCATAAAAGCCGCCTTGTTCCATTAACTGGTCGTGATTACCGCTTTCTAAGATGTCACCGTCTTTCATGACGAATATAACGTCTGCATCTCTGATGGTTGACAGCCTGTGAGCGATTACAAAACTGGTACGCCCTTGCATAAGTTTTTTCATAGCACCCTGTATCAAAACTTCTGTGCGGGTGTCTATTGAACTTGTCGCTTCGTCCAGTATCAGTATTGCGGGGTTTTTCAAAATCACCCTTGCGATAGTAAAAAGCTGTTTTTGCCCTGCTGATATATTGGACGCTTCTTCGTTTAGTATCATGTCATAGCCGCCCGGTAATGTTTTGATAAAATTGTGGGCATGAGCTGCTTTTGCAGCGGCGATAACTTCCTCATCCGTTGCGTTTGAAGAGCCGTAGCGGATGTTTTCCATGATACTGGCGTTGTATAGCCAAGTGTCTTGCAAAACCATTCCGAAAATATCCCGCAACTCCGCTCTTGTAAACTCCGTTGAATCTATGTCATCAATCATAATTTTTCCGCCGTTTATCTCGTAAAATCTCATTAGCAGTTTAACAACCGTGGTCTTGCCTGCCCCTGTTGGTCCGACAATGGCGATTTTCTGTCCAGGGTAAACTTCTTTCGAGAAGTCATGCAGAATTATTTTGTCGGGGCTGTAGCCGAATTTCACATTTTGGAAGCTGACACGCCCTTTATAAACACCGCTTGCGATCATTTCTGCCGCTTCTTTATGGTCGATTTCGGTACGCTCCGGGTCTGCGGGTTCTTCTTCCTCGTCCAAAAATTCAAATACTCGCTCGGCGGCGGCGATTGTACCTTGTAGCATATTTCCTGCCGCCCCTATTTCACCTAAAGGCTGTGTGAAAGTCTGAACATATTGTATGAACGCTTGCACATCACCTATGGTTACTGTGCGTTGCACTACCAAAAACCCACCTAACACCGCAATCAACACATAACCCAAGTTACCTACCATGTTAAAAATCGGTTCAACGATATTTGACATGAATTGGGCTTTCCACCCGGACTGGCGTACCCTTGCATTTACTTTTCTAAATTTCACTTTTGCATCTTCCTCGCCGTTGTAGGCACGGACAACATTGTGGCTGGAGTAGGTTTCTTCAACGATACCGCTTAATTCCCCCATCGCTTCCTGCTGTGCGGAAAAATGCACATGGGATTTTTTCATTACCGCCATTAAAATCATCATGGATAATGGAATAACCAGAAGTGCCGCAACTGTCATTAGCCAACTTATTGATAACATCATCACCAAAACGCCGATTATGGTTGTACCCGATGTAATTAACTGTGTAAGATTGGTGCTTAGTGTTGCGCTTATCATGTCAACGTCATTTGTCATGCGGGACAGCACTTCGCCTTGACTTCGGGTGTCGTAATAATTGATTGGCAGTCTGTGCATTTTTTCGGATATTTTTTGCCGTAGATTGTAAGTCACCTTGACCGACAGCCGTGCCATAATAAATTCTTGAAAGAAATTAGTTACGGCTGAAATAATGTACAGTCCAATCAGTACCCCTGTGAGCCACCCCATTTGCCTAAAATCCGTGAGTAGCCCTGTTCCCATAATGTTTGCAACTATACCGTCTACTAAAATGGTTGTTACCCGCCCCATGACACGAGGGCCGATAACCGAAAACACAGTAGACACCACGGCGAAAAGTGCAACAATTCCAAGTTGAAATTTATACGGCGCAAAATGGTTTATCAGCTTTTTAATCGTACCTTTTATGTCTTTTGCCTTTTCCGCTACACCTTGACCGCCGCCGCCCATCAGCGCATCGCCCATACCGCTGTCTTGCTTTTCTTTATGTTCGCCATGCTCGTTCATACGCCTTGCACCTCCTCCTCGGTAAGCTGTGAAGCGGCTATTTCCTTATATACATTGCAGGTTTTCATCAAATCTTTATGAGTGCCAAGCCCTGCGATTTTTCCGTTATCAAGCACCAAAATCTGCTCCGCATCCATAATTGACGAAATCCGTTGTGCAATTACAATCGTTGTCCTGTCACCCATTTTTTCCTTTAATGCCGCTCTTAATTGGGCATCTGTTTTTACGTCAAGTGCCGAAAAACTATCGTCAAACATATTTATGGGTGCGTCTTTTACTAACGCTCTTGCAATGGAGAGCCGTTGCCGTTGACCGCCGGAGAAATTCGCCCCACCCTGTGCTACATTTGATTCATACCCATCGGGCTTGCCGGCGATAAATGCCTCGGACTGTGAAATGCTTACCGCTCTTTCAATTGCTTCTTCTGTAGCATTCTTGTCTGCGTAAAACAAATTGGAACGGATTGTGCCTGTGAACAAACTCGCTTTTTGAGCAACATATCCGATTTTGTTATGCAGTTCTTCTTTGTGAACATCCCTTATGTCAACGCCGTCAATAAATATGCCCCCGCCTGTTACATCAAAGAAGCGCAAAATCAATTTGAATATTGATGTTTTACCCGCCCCTGTTGCACCAATGATGGCTGTAGTTTCACCCGGTTTTGCGGTAAAGCTGATGTTGTTCAGCACATTGTCATCATCTTCTGTTGCATCGGGATAACGGAAATCTACATTTCTAAACTCAACTGTTCCTTTGAAATTTTCGGGAAACGGTATAGGCTTATCCTTGAAAATGATACTGCCCTCGGTTTCCAGAACTTCTTTGATACGGTTGGCACTAACCACGGCACGAGGCACCATTATGAACATCATGGAAATCATGAGGAACGAGAAAATTATCAACATTCCATATTGCAAGAAAGCAAAAATATCTCCGATGTCTGCTCGAAACGCACTTGCTTGTTGTGCGCCCACCCATACAATTGCGGCGGTTGTCAAATTCATAATCAGAGCAATAATGGGGGTCATAAATGCAAAGGTTACATTTACAAACCGTTCTGTGTTTGCCAGTTCCTTATTTGCTTTTTCAAAACGCTTCTTTTCAAACTTCTGTGTGTTAAATGCCCGCACAACCAAAATGCCGCTTAGATTTTCCCTTGTAACCGTGTTGAGCCTGTCAATCAATTTTTGCAACGATGTGAATTTTGGCAAAGCTATAAAAAACAAAATCCCCATCAGCGTAAGCATTATTACTGTGGCGAGAACAATAATCCACGCCATATCCGTACTTCTGTCCAACGCACGGACAATCCCGCCGACCGCAATGATTGGTGCATAAATGAACTGCCGTATCGCCATCATCATTGTATTCTGTACTTGCATGATGTCGTTTGTGGTGCGGGTGATGAGCGATGATGTGTTAAACTTATTTACCTCGGCATTTGAAAAGCTGAGGACTTTATCATAGACCGCTTCACGCAAATCGTTGGAAACACCTGTTGCCGTCCGTGCGGTAAAATACCCGACAACTAACGCCGCCGCCATACTGAGCAACGTTATCCCGAGCATGATTAGACCATTGCGCCAAATCACGGATAAGTGTCCCGGTATTACACCGTCGTTCACAATGTCTGCCATATATCCCGGCAATATCAAAGCGAACATGGCTTCTGCCCCAAGCAGAACGGCTGTGCAGACCAGCATCCAAGCGTATGGCTTCATAAATTCAAAAACTTTTGACATATCGTTTCTCTTAGTTCAGACTTCCAAAAGGAACGCCTAACGCATATTCTAAATCCAATATACCGTTGAGGTAATTAAATTGTTCCTCATGCAACTGTATTCTTGCCTGTCTTAGAAGTTGTTCTGCGCTCTGGATTTGGGTTAAATCTGCCCGTCCGATACGGTATGCTTCTTCGGTAAGGAGGTATGATAATTCCGCAAGAGTTACTGTCTGCTGCAGAGCTTCCATGCTTAGTTGTATTCTTTCTAATGTCAGTACAAGACCATGAATTTCGATCTCTGTTCCTCTTATCATTTGCGCCAAACCAATGTGGGCAATTCTGATTTGATCATCAATGGCACGGATATTTTGCCGTTCAGCGCCAAAAGGAAAAAGTCCGTTCAGCCTGAACCCGATAGAAAAACTGGTAGCTCCGGTTTGCTGATCCCACCTGTTTCTGTCAAACCAATTATTATTCCAGGGGTCTCTGTTAAATGCGGGATCGGCGTTCCAGCTAAGTGTTAAGGTTGGCGTGAACAGCCAGAGATTACTTGTTTTTCTTATGCTGTCCATAATCAGAATGTCATGCCTTAAAGCCTGAATATCTGGTTGTCCTGCGGCGGCTCTGCGGATTAGTTCTGTTGTATTCGGGAGTGTGGGAGACACTTCTCTTGTAACAGGTATTAGTTCAAATTGTGTATCATGGGGCAAACCCAAAAGCATTGAAAGGCGCAATCCTCCTTCTGCCTGATCAATAACTGGTCGTAGTGTTTCTCTTGCAACTTGGGCGTGCAATAAAGAAATTTCCGATGTTACTCCGGCATTGAAATTTATCTGCGCTATTTCCACCTGTCTTTCGGCATTTTCCAAGCTCAAGTTAAGCATGGCGATATATTCTTTCATCAATAATATATTGTGGTATGCTTTGCGTATGTCCCTTTCAAGTTGTGCCATTGCGTTGGTATAGGAGATAAGCCCTCTTTCGTAATCCAGTCTTAGCCTGTTCATTTCTGCGAACATTGCAAAGTTTATATTGAGAGTTGTCGAAATGAAACCGGACGCTCCCCATCGGTGACCTATCATTTCTGGCGGCAACGGCATTCCCATAAAGGTATTATCCGGCGCTGTATTCGAGCGATGAATCGTGCCTCCCACATCAACTGCTGGGATAAATTGGTTCCATGCAAGGTTCGACGTACGTCTTGCTGTTGTGGTGTTTATCCGCATCGCTTCCAGATCAAGGTTGTTTTTAATTGCCAGTTCAACTGCCTCAGCAGGGTTAAGGCGTATTATCCGCTGTTCTGTTTCAGCCTGAGCAAACAACGGAACGCAAAGAAATATCCCTGTTGCCAGTAGTGTTTTGATGTAGTGTTTCAGCACTTTTTATCTCCTTGTTTAATAATCTAATGTATGCCATAATGGCAGAGTCAAGGAGAATTTTGCAAAATGAGCAGAAAAAATAAACTTTTTTCCATAGGGGAAATTGCCAAATTTACAGGGGCTAGTATAAAATCATTGCGTTATTATGAAGAGCTTAAAATACTTAAACCTGCTTTTGTTGACGGCGGTTCGGGTTATCGTTATTATTCCTTTGACCAGATTTACCTTATTGACTTAATCATGTTTTGTATTGAGTTGGATATTCCTTTGAAGGAGTTGACAGGATACATCGACAAAAACGGAACTTTAGACTATTCTTCGCTTCTAGCTGACGGAAAAAGTATAGCCGAAAAAAAACTGAAAACCATACAAAGGGGTCTAGAATTCATTGAAAATACCCAAGAGAAAATTGCATTGGCTGAAAAATATAATCAAGAGTTAGGTTTTTATACAAGGGAAATACAGGAAAAATATTTTTATGTTATACCTTGTGAACAGCCGGAATATACAGACCTTTTTGAACTAGCCAAGCCGTTTTTGGATTTGGAATATAACGAAGATGATTTCCACGATAGGGAATTTGGTTATATGTGCGAATATTCGCCCTCCGGTATTCAACGGTATGCGTTTATGGAAATACCTAATTACAAAGAAAAGGCAAACTGTAAAATCATTCCAAGCGGCGTGTATTTTTGCAGGCAGAACGAAGAAAGTCAAATTGAACAAACTCCGCAAATTTTCAGTAAACAACTGGAAGGAAAGAAACATTTTTTAAGTATTGAAACTGAAATTTTTACCAGTAAATATAAAATCAATAAACCTATAAATGAATTGCGTGTTATTGGGTTAAAGTAAAAAGAATTATAATAGAATATATTTATTCAAAGAAAAAGCGGATAATTGAAAAAGCAAACCTGCACATAACACACGATTAGCGCTACGGGCGCTGTTCGCGCCCTCGGATTCCGCAAAACCGTGTTCGGGCTACGCCCTCTGCACGGTTTTTGCTCCACCACATTTGGGGCAGGGGTCAATGCTACGCATTGCCCTATTACCTGCCCCAAACGTCGCCAATCTTAAATGTTATGCGGCATTGCAAGAAAATAGTGAAACATCACCAGAAGAATATAAAAAAATATTTTCAATCTTGCTAAAATGTGCGTTATGAAATAATATGTATTCATGGTTGAAAAACATTGCCTAACTTGTTTTTCATGGAGGTAAGTATGAGAAAATTCATTTTTTGTATTCCCGTAATGTTGGTGACAATATTTTCCATCAATGCTCAACAGCAATTTTCCCATGCAGGAGATTTTTTGTTTAGAATTATTGACAACGGAAGAGCAGTAGAAATTGTCGGATATACAGGAACCAATGCTGAACCACACATTCCTTCACAAATACAATATCTCCCGGTTACCCATATAGGGAATGGAGCATTTTTATCAAGATATGGACTTGATGAAGCAGAATATACATGGGAAGAAATTATTGCTCTCTATAAGGAGGAGGGGATAGAACTGGGCATGGGTGTTGTTGCGGGGCATAAACTTACCGGCATTACTATACCTTATTCTGTTACTCATATTGGTCTTTTAGCGTTTGGTTTCAACGATTTAACCAGCATTGTGATACCAAATTCTGTTGTTAGTATTGGCGAAAGGGCGTTTTCTGATAACAATTTAACTAATCTGGTTATACCAGACTCTGTTACTCATATTGCTAATTCGGCATTTTCTTTTAACAATTTAATTAATATTGTTATACCAGATTCTGTTACTCATATTGCTAATTCGGCATTTTCTTTTAACAATTTAATTAATATTGTTATACCAGATTCTGTTACTCATATTGGTGATTGGGCATTTTCTTTTAACAATTTAACTGATATTGTTATACCTAATTCTGTTGACAGTATTAGCGAAGATGCGTTTTCTCATAATAAATTAACTAATGTTTTTATGCTGGACTCTGTTACTCATATTGGCGAAGGGGCATTTTTTAATAACAATTTAACCAATGTTGTTATACCAGACTCTGTTACTCATATTGGTGATTGGGCATTTTCTTTTAACAATTTAACTGATATTGTTATACCAGACTCTGTTACTCATATTGGTGATTGGGCATTTTCTTCTAACAATTTAACTGATATTGTTATACCAGACTCTGTTACTCATATTGGTGATTGGGCATTTTCTCCTAACAATTTAACTAATATTGTGATACCAAATTCTGTTGCCAGTATTGGCGAAGGGGCGTTTTCTAATAACAATTTAACCAGAGTAATCATACCTAATTCTGTTGTTTATATTGGAGATAGGGCGTTTGATTCCGATATTGAAATAATAAGGCAGTAATGGGGGTATTGGCAAAAGCGCAAACATCGTTTAACGGGGTTGTATAAATACGCCGCTGGGGCGGCTAGTGTTACATTCGGCTAGGTCGCTCGCTGCACCCACATTTTGCCAGCCCTGCAAAACGTTGTCAATCTTAAACGTTAGGCGAAATTGCAGGAAAATATTAAAACGATACCAGAAGAATATAAAGGGTTGACGGAATATATATCATGGTATATACTATGGATGTAGGAGGTTATTATGCAAACTGCAAAATTATTTGAAAATGGAAGGAGCCAGGCTGTCAGGCTTCCCAAAGAATATCAATTTAAAGGGAGTAATGTTTATATTCAAAAAATTGGTGAAGCTGTAATGTTATTTCCTGTAGATAAGGAATGGGAAGTATTTTTGCATGGTTTAAACAGTTTTTCCGGAGATTTTATGTCAGAAGAAAGAAATCAAGGAAATGATCAAAAGAGGGAAGAGTTTTAATGTATATATTTGATACAAATATGTGTATTTTCATAATAAAAAAGAAATTCACAAGTGTAATGGAAAAATTAAGAAAAAACAGAAAAAAAGGGCTTTTTATTTCCAGTATAACACTTGCAGAAATGGAATATGGAATAGAAAATGCAAATCAAGAGTATAAAGAAAAAAATAGAATAGCATTAATGGAGTTTTTATCAATATTTGAAGTTAAGAATTTTGATGAAAATGCAGCAAAAGAATATGGAATAATAAAAAAGAATTTAAAAGACAAAAATTGTTTAATAGGAGCATTGGATATGTTAATTGGAGCGCATGCAAAATCATTAAAAATGATATTAGTTACAAATAATACAGAAGAATTTAAAAGAATAGATGGTTTAAAAATAGAAGATTGGAAATAGGCGGTTACTTCCGCTCGTTATAAATCTTCTCCGCTATTGAAAGCAGTCTTTCTTTGGTATTTTGCTCAGGGTCGTCGAGAACGGTTTCCATTAATTGTTTCAAAATTATCCCCAATGTTTTTCCGCTTGGAATGTCAATCGCCATCAAATCCTTTCCTGAAACGGCAAGGTCTTTCAGCGTAAAAGCCTGCCCGCTTTTTTTTACGGAATTTACTCTGTCAATAAGATTGATAAGCGAACGGCAATCGGGTTCTTTTCCGGCAAACCCAAAGCCGTCAGCACGGCGAAGCTGATAGAGGCTTTCCAGGTTGGCTTCTCCGGCACGTGCGATAAATCTCCTGACGGCGGCATCTGACCAATTATCAGAATACTGAAACATATGTTCCTTTACCAAATGGCAGACATTGCTGATGACAATGTTGGGGTAACGGAGGCGGCTTAATATTTTTTGACACATCGAAGCTGAAAATTCTTCATGACGATAAAATGTCCAAACAGCATTCATGCTGCCGCCGCTTTCGTCGATTTTTCTTGCGGGAGGTTTTCCCACATCATGAAAGAGAGCGGCAAGGCGCAAATCATGTGAATAGTTTTTTGAAGCGGCGAAGTCGCAGGCTAACAGCGAATGATCCAATACGTCAAATTGATGAAAACCTTTTTGCTCAATGCCGCGGCAATCGGCAAGCTCTTTTAAAAAAAGTTCCAAAAGCCCTGTCTCTTCCATTAAACGAAAACCTTTTGAAGGAACAGGCGAGGCCAGTATTTTGCCGATCTCCTCACGTACCCGTTCCCATGAAACTTTTGCGCAAACTTCCAATACTCCGCCGATAGCGTTTTGAGTGTTTGTTTCAATTTCAAAACCGAGTTGAGCGGCAAAACGTACAGCTCTCATTGGGCGAAGTCCGTCTTCATTAAAACGTTCTTCGGCGTTTCCGACACAGCGAATAATTTTTGCCTTGATGTCTTTTACCCCTCCAAACGGATCGACAATCTTGCCGTCAGGAAGCCGCATTGCGATAGCGTTCATTGTAAAATCACGCCGTGACAAATCTTCTTCGATTTTGGCAGCATAAGAAACCCGATCAGGTCTGCGCCCGTCAGAGTAACCTTCTTCGGTTCTGAATGTCGTAATTTCCGTGTTATGATTTTTGTAAATAACGGTAACAGTTCCATGTTTAATGCCGGTTGGAATGACCTTAGCCCTGACTTGTCTCATGAGCGAAGTTACCTCCCTCGGCAGGGCATCTGTAGCTAAATCCCAGTCATGTATCTTTTTTCCCATCACCATATCTCTGACAGCGCCGCCGACAAGGTAGAGCTCTTTTCCATTGGTGTTAAAAATCGAGGCAATTTCTTTTAAAATAGGGTGAACGATCTTTCTCAATTGTTTTTTCCTTTATGCTTTAGTATAATTAATTGATAAAAAATATGACAGGGATTATTTTTACAGGCGGCGAAGGACCTTCACCTCAAATAGTCAGAAAGCTTTTTGAGCAGGAAAAATCGAAACCTCGTTGCGCTAAAACAATTATCATCGCCGCAGATTCCGGGCTTTTGGCGGCGGAGAGAGCGGGCTTTAAACCTGATTGGATAATCGGTGATATGGATTCGCTGACAGAGCTTTCCTCAGAAGCGGAGGCAATTCTTGCTTGCTACCCGCAGGAGTGCGTTATTCGCCATCAACGTGATAAAGATTATACTGATACGGAATTGGCTTTCTTTCACGCTGTTAAACAAAATTGTGATGAAATCTGGATAATCGGCGGCGGCGGCGGCAGGCTGGATCATCTTTTTGGTATCCGTTCGCTTTTTGAAAGGGATATTTTTCCTTACAGGTGGACTACAGACACTGCGGATATTCGCTGCATTGAAAAAAATGGAGAATTGAAAATCGACGGTGAAAAAGGTGCATTGGTTTCGGTCTTTCCGTTGGGCATAGGCCCGTGGGAAGCAAAAAGCGAAGGTTTAAAGTGGGCGCTGGAAGGAGTCTCATGGGATCGAGGTTTTTTTGGATTGAGTAATGTTGCGGTGAATAACGGCGTTTCGATTGTAGCAAAACAAGGCCGTTTTATGGTAGTATTACCGTACATGGATAAGTAAAAATTAGGGGGATTAGTGTCGGCAGTTATAATGGACGGAAAGGCTCTTGGATTGAAAATCCGAGAGGGCGTTAAAGAAAAGGCATCCGCGCTGAAGGAAAAGGGGATAACTCCATGTCTTGCGGTTATACTTGTCGGTGAAGATCCTGCAAGCCTCTCCTATGTTAAGTCAAAAGAGAAAGCTCTCCATGAAGCCGGAATGGAAAGCCGTGACATCAGATTGCCTGAAAAAACAAGCGAAGATCAGCTTCTTTCAATTATTGCCGATCTTAACAATGACGAAAAAGTTCATGGTATTTTGGTTCAATCGCCGGTTCCAAAACACATCAGTGAAGAAAAAGTAAATCAGGCAGTCTCTCCAAAAAAAGATGTGGATTGCTTCCACCCCGAATCAGTTGGAAATATGGTTTTAGGAAGACAAGGTTTTTTTCCATGCACACCGCATGGTGTTCTGATGTTGTTACGTGAATATGACATACCTGTTGCCGGCGCTCATGTTGTGGTAATTGGAAGATCAAACATCGTTGGAAAGCCAATGGCAAACCTTTTAATCCGCCGTGAATATAACGCAACCGTAACTCTCTGTCATACCGGCACAAAAGATCTGAAAGCTTTCACGCTTCAAGCGGACATTGTAATTGCCGCTGCCGGAAGCCCCGGTATGATAAAACCTGATATGATAAAAGATGGAGCTGTTGTAATCGACGTGGGAATAAATCGTGTTTCCGATACGTCTGCTCCAAAAGGCTATCGTCTTTGCGGGGACGCTGATCCTGCCGTTATGCGAAAATGCTCTTTTTTTACACCAGTGCCCGGAGGTGTTGGCCCGATGACTATCGCTATGCTTTTAAATAATGTGATAGAAGCTTCAAACAAATTTGAAAAAAAAATATAGGAGATTTTTAATGTCAAATGAACCGGAATGGAAAGACGCTAATCCTTCCTCAGATAATTTACAGGGGAAAGGCAGAATCATAATTCAATTTATCGTGGGCGGCATAGCGCTTTTTATCCTGACAATGGTCAGCGCCAGAATTCGGCCGTTGTCGCTTGGTATTGGAGGTTTTGCGTTTATGTCCGGCCTCATGATGCTTGTACGCAGGCGGCAATTATTTTATAAACCGGGTCTTATCGTAACTTTAAGCGGATTTCTTTTATTGCTGACAACTCCACGTTTTGGAGTAGTTGCCGGGTTTGCCTCTTTTTTTCTTGTCGTCGGAGCAATAGGACTGTTTGCGTTTGGATTAGTCAAAGCAATTCAGTTAGCCTGGGATGTGCAGAAGTAAAATTAAAGGACTATAAAACGCAATGTTCGCTTTAGTTTTTAAGGTTTTTTACAAAAACATAAGTCTATGAAATATTTTTTTGAAACGTATGGCTGCCAGATGAATACGGCGGAATCGGCAGCATTGGCTTTAGTTTGCAAGGAAAAAGGCTGGCTGGAGACGGAAGACGTTTTAAGCTCTGATTTGATTTTGATCAACACCTGCTCTGTCAGGGTGACTGCGGAGACTCGTGCTTTTGGGCGCATAATGCACTATGCCGGGCTTAAAAAGAAACATAAACTTAACTTTTCTTTGGTAATTGCAGGTTGTATGGCGGAAAGGTTAGGTGACGATTTAACAAAAAAATACCCGCAGGTAGATTATGTAATGGGTACTTCCGCCCGTTCAAATTTTCCTTTGATACTGGAAGCTGTCGAAAAAGGCGAAAAGGCGGTTTTCGATTTAAATGAAAAAGCGGTATTTTCTTTTTCAAATTCCCACCACGAAGAAGGGCTGAAGCAAGGATCTGCTTTTCGCAGTTTTATCCCGATTATGCACGGCTGTAACAATTTTTGTTCTTATTGTATTGTTCCGTATGTAAGGGGCAGAGAAGTCTCCCGTGATCCCGCTCAAATTGCGCAAGAAATCCGATTGGTAGGGGAAAGGGGAGTGCGTGAAATCACCCTTTTGGGGCAGAATGTAAACAGTTATTTTTGGGAAAAAAACACAATGGACTTTACCGCCCTTTTAAAGTTTGTTGCCGCAGAAACAGAAAAAAGTGGCGTAAAATGGGTGCGTTTTCTTTCGGCAAATCCGGGTAATTTTTCTTCTGCGGCGATTGAGGTAATGGCAAAAAATAGGGTTTTTTGCCGGCATATACATCTGCCTGTTCAGCATGGCTCTGACAAAATCCTTAAACTGATGAATCGGACTTATACTTCCGCTCGTTTTTTTGATCTTGTCAGAGAAATACGCTCTGTTATGCCGGAAATCACACTTTCAACAGACATTTTGATGGGTTTCCCCGGAGAGACAGAAGATGATGTTCAGAAGACTTTAGATTTGATGGAAGAAGTAAAATTCCTCTATTCATATATGTACCACTTTAACCCTCGAGAAGGAACCAAAGCTTTTGATTTGCCTGACAGAATTGACGATAAGGTCAAAAAGGAGCGGCTGGCAAGAGTAATCGCTTTACAGAAAAAACATACATCAGAACTCTTAAAAAGCCGTGTCGGAAGTACAGAAATTGTTTTTATAGAGGGGATTTCCAAAAAAAATGCCGATGAATTAATAACGAGAACTGAAAGAGACGAAATGGTAGTAGTCCCTGGATCAAAATCGATGATAGGCTCTTTTGGAAAGCTGACTCTATCATCGTTGAAGGGAAACACATTTCGATCAAAGGGGTTATTATGAAAAAGGGGTTATTATGAAACGATGTTTCATATTCGATTATAAAGTGCGGTTAGACCGCACAAAAGAGAGGTTATTATGGACATG
>WQWD01000020.1 GCA_009785545.1 Treponema sp.
ATAATCGCTTAACTCATACTTTCCCATAATATCACAAATCCCTCTCGGTTTTTGCTATTATTTTACCCCTTTTCAACCTTTCCTATTTTGTTAAGGTATGCCACTTAATAAATGAATTTTGCAAGAATAAGAAAACAATATATTTCGTAGCAGTCGAATCTACTGTAAAAGAGAACTTAGAAATTTTATCGAGCCAAATTATTTCGACCCTCGCGCCTAATGCGCCGAGAAATCCTTTTTCGTCGTTTCGCGAAGCTGTAGATTATATTTTTGAATACGCGGAAAAAGAACAGATTATATTTGTAATAGATGAATATCCTCACCTTGCAGAAAGCGACAGGTCAGTATCTTCGATTCTTCAAGCATAAAAGCAAGGCTCCCTTTTTCAGCAGAGGAACTGGCAAGGAATTTTTCCTTTGGGCTAACGGATGCTATGGCTATATGAGGTTGACGGAGCCCATATCTAACAAAATGGAACGACAATACCCTCTTAGAAGTACACCCCTGGTCAATCAATAGTGCATTGTCTGCCGGACATAATATGGGTAAACTTCTTCGGTAAGCCCTATGTGGATATGCGGGGGAATGACAAGCTGGCAAATTCCCCCGCATACGAAGCGCAAAACTTCGCAAAAGACAATTACTTGCTCCTGACATCGGAGTCTCCAGAGCCGGATGATGCAAGTATTACGGCAAGCCAGTTAGCACTGAAAGAGTATTTAGGCTTGGACTGTTTCTATAAACGGCCGCGTAATAACATCTACTATGAAAGAGACGAACATGGCAAGCCCATACTGCACACGTATGAACCATACGTGTATATCACCTCTGATTTCTGGGACTACTATGACCTAAGTCATAGCACTATATCAATGTCGCCACGAAAGAGTTGAAAAGTACTACTGAATGGTGTACAGAGGCTGAGGCAGGTATGGTCACCATCTGGACCGATTTCTATGAAGTTGATTTCGTACCGCTCAGATATTTCGATGCACACTTCACGCAATGCCGTGTCGACTTTTTCCGTGAAGATTTTTCTTCTGTATTTCGCAGGGCAAACGTAATGATACAGTAGCACCGAAACATTATGACTTTTGTGTATATACTCGCTCATACTCTTTTCCCTTTGTAGTTACAACGTCCTGCATTGTACCACAGAATTAGAGAAAAGTCAAGATTGTTCTAACGTCCAAGTTTTGAATTTTTTCGACGCAAGCGTCGGGGCATTGAACCCGTTCCAGATTAAAGTATAAAAAGATATTTTCGGACAGCGGAACTGTAAATTTTGTGACTTGTAAAAACGTTGTGCGCGGATATAAAATAATAAGCAGCGAAACGCCTCTTCCGAGTGGCAGCAATGCGCCTCAAAAAAAATATTAAAACTTCAAAAAACATAAATAGTGATATTTCGCTGAAATCCCCCGTAAAATGGGGGATTTTTGTTATGGGAACTTTTAACTTGTGCAAAATGTGCAAAACGTATGGGAAATATTATATAAGAGTGTTTGAAAAAAGTCCCCATAGAGAATGCACATTTTGCACATTCGCAGTTTTTTCCATAAGAGAAAACGCTTTTTTGCTGGAAACTATTTTGAAAATACTGGAATATATTTTTGTTAATAATAGATGTATTTACATCCGTTACACATTTTCTCTATAACTCATTAACATATTAGTGCTATTATGAAGCAAGTGATTTTGCGAAAAGAGGTGAAATTATGGCAAAAGTAATAACTATCGCCAATCAAAAAGGCGGCGTTGCCAAGACTACGACCGCACAGGCGTTGGGCGCGGGATTAAAAGACAGGGGATATAAAGTTCTTGTTGTAGACGCTGACCCACAGGGCAATCTGTCAAGCAGTATCAATGCCGAAGTTTATAACTGCGCGACAATCTATGACACCATGACAAAAAAGACTCCTGTAAAAGATGTTATACAGAAATTAGAGGCTTTTGATATTGTGCCGGCAAATATAATTTTTGCGGGTATAGAACATAAGCTGATGGTTGAACCCGGAAGAGAGTTCAGGCTTGACGAAACAGTTATAATTCCTGTTGTTGATAATTATGATTATGTAATAATAGATACGCCGCCGACGCTTGGTATATTAACTATGAACGCTATCATGGCGGCTGATGAGATTATTATACCGACAACGGCAAGCATATTCGCGGCGGCGGGTATTGAGCAGCTTAAAATGTTCGCAGACAGCATTATACCTTACAGGAAACGCGGAGAATTAAAGTATAACGGGATATTAATTACTAAGTATAACCCACGGACGACTGTGAGTAAGGAACTTAAAAAGTTCACGGAGGAATTATCAAAAGTGATTGGGACTAAAATTTATGACACATATATAAGATTTTCCGTTGCGGTTGAAGAAGCACAGGTGCAGAAAGTAGATATCTTCAGCTATGCTAAAAATAATATAGCAGAAGATTATACCTTCTTTGTAGATGAATTTTTGAAAGGGGCGAGCGATTGATTTTAAGAATCTAATCCAATATAAAGTTATCCACAGACAAAGCAAAGTTATCCACAGGTTTTTGTTCTAACTGTGACGTTTAGTGCGAAATCTCCAAATGCCATTTCGCACTAAACGTCACAGTTAGAGTATAAATTTCGCACTAAACGTCACAGTTGGCGAAAAGCTTCCTTTATATATAATTAAATAATTAATATATAAATATATATAGGAAATTTTTTTCAAAAATTTTTATTTATTTTTAAATTTACGAGGTGAATTATGGATGATTTAAACAAAATAAGGAATTACAAGGTGGTTAAAGCGAACGAGCTAATACAAAAATCAAGATTTGATTTGAATTTGCAAGAGCAGAAAATAATCCTGTATATAATCAGCAAAATTAAGCCTGCAGATCTGGAATTTGAAGAATACTCTTTTTCGATTCAGGATTTTTGTGAAGTATGTGGTTTTGATAATACAAGTGGCAAAAATTATGAGAACATAAAAAAATCCTTGCAAGATTTAAGAAACAAAAGCGTATGGATACAAATAAATGACAAAAGGCAGACTACGTTGGCATGGTTCGACAAGGTTACTATAGACCGTGGGAGCGGCGTTGTGACGCTAAAAATAGATGACCATATGAAACCATATCTGTTAGCATTGAAATCTAATTTTACGCAATATGAGCTTTTCTATACGCTGGCAATGAAAAGCCGCTATAGCATACGCTTATATGAACTTCTTAAAAGCCACGAGTTCCGAATCAATAAGATTTTCGGAGTAGACGAGCTTAAAGTTTTATTGTCCGCTGAAAAATATGAGCGGTTCCCCGATTTTAAGCGCAGGGTACTCGACATAGCAGTAAAAGAAATCAATGAAGTTTCGGATTTAAATGCCGAATATGAAATCATAAAAAAAGGCAGGAAAAGCGATAATATAGATTTCGAAATCCGGCTGAAAGTAGAAACCAACGAACGCATAAGCACGTGGAAAAAAATATCGGGTATTATAGATTAAAATTCATAAATCAAGAAAGGGTGGAATCAAACAATGGCTAAAAATAAAATATCGGGAGTATCAGAGACATTAACGGAACAAATGAAAGAACGGTTTGCGCCGGAAATAAATACGTCAACAGTGCTAATGAGTAATAGTGATAGTAACTCAAAAGTGCGGAAGAATTTTTATATAGAAAAGAATTTGGTGCAGCTACTCCGTAAAATGGCGTATGAAGAAGAAACCGACCAGACAAAAATTGTCAACGCAGCATTGGAAGCATATTTCAAAGAGCATAAATATATGTAATTAGTATATCAGACAGGGGGCATAGTTAAAAGATGAAGAAATTCAACGTAACGGGGACTTGTATCCCAAGCGAAAATTATATGGTTGATATAAGCGGCAAACTTGAAAAAATAATGAAATTAATAGACGACGGCTGCTATTTTACAATAAACCGCGCGAGGCAATACGGTAAGACAACAACTCTCAGCAGGATTCATAACACGCTTCCAGCTGAATATATTTGTGCGCGGATAAGTTTCGAGGGCTTGTGCGATGAAAGTTTTGCTTCGCAGGAAAAATTCTGCCCAACATTTATTGAGCGTATATATACAATGCTCCAATTTTCATCGGCAGAAGAAGAATATAGAGAAAAATGGTTGGATGAGAGTATAACAGATTTCAAAAAATTAAGCCGTCATATAACGAAAATGTGTGAAGGAAAAAAAGTCGTCCTAATAATAGACGAAGTAGACAGAACGAGTCATAACCGTGTGTTCTTAGGTTTTATAGCTATGCTCCGGGAGAAATTTCTTCTCCGCCGCGAAGGTATGGATTATACTTTCCACAGCGTGATACTCGCGGGGGTATATGACATAAAAAATATAAAACTGAAACTTGTAAGTGAAGGGAATTACGTTCCGGCGGAAACAGAAAATAAAACATACAATTCGCCGTGGAATATAGCTGTGGATTTTGATATTGATATGTCATTTAATCCAACGGAAATATCAACAATGCTGAAAGAGTATGAAGCCGAGAATAATACCGGTATGTATATAACCGTAATAGCCGAAGAAATATACAAATATACCAGCGGCTATCCATTCTTAGTTTCGAGAATTTGTCAGCACATAGATAAAAAATTTGAAAAAAACTGGACAACAGCCGGAGTTCTCGAAGCTGTGAAAGTAATACTTTTAGAGGCAAATACTTTGTTTGATGATGTATTTAAGAATTTGGAAAACAATAAAGAATTGCATGATTTTATTTACAGCTTATTGATAGTAGGCGAAACAGGAAATTTTGTTATAGACGATCCTATTATAAGTATAGGTCTGATGTATGGCTTTTTGAAAAAAATTGGCGACAGGGTAGCCATATCAAATAAAATATTTGAAACACGTATATCAAATTATTTTATATCTAAAGACAATCGTAAGAGAAAACAATCAGATACTACCCTGCAGCGTGATATAGTCAAAGACGGAAGATTTGACATAGAACTGTGCCTGCGCAAGTTCGCCGACCACTATGCTGAAATATTCAATGATAACGATAGAAAATTTTTAGAACGTCACGGGCGGCTTATATTCCTGTCATACTTGCGGCCGCTTATAAACGGGCAGGGGTTTTACCATATCGAAAGCCAGTTTACTGACCTTCGCCGAATGGATATAGTCGTGGACTTTGGTCGGGAACAGTTTATCATTGAATTAAAGTTATGGAAAGGCGACGAAGCCGAAAAAAAATCATATAGTCAGCTTTTAGGGTATATGGAAACTAAGAAAGCCGAAAGCGGGTATTTATTGATATTTGATTTCCGCAAGGAAAAAAATAAACAGCCGAAAGCGGAATGGGTAGATGTTGACGGCAAGCGTATATTTGAGGTTATAGTTTGATTGTGTTTCGTAGCAATCGAGGTGAAATAGAGGTAAAAAGCTGTAATTTTACAATATATTAACACAAAATTAGGACAAAAAGGTTGAATTATGGGTAAAAATCCGTTATAGTATAAAATAAAGCAATCCTATCCCCGAAAGGGGTTTTGAATATAATCAGTTATTAAATTTGACCCAAGATGTTTTTGCCTTGATATAGTGAGTAGAGAGGAAGTGAAAACTTGAATAAAACAACTATATATTGCGAAACTACTGCACCTGTCTTTATGGCGGGCGCAGACCAAAGAAAACCAGAGCTTCGCGCTGCGTCAATCAAGGGAACTATGCGTTTTATCTGGCGGGCGGTACAACGTGCGGAGGATATGATAAAACTGCGCGAATGTGAGGGCAAGCTTTTCGGCAATGCGTTTGGTGGCAAAGATACAAAGGCTTCCGATATGCGGATACGGATTGAAGCTGATGAAAATATTGAATATTTTAAATGTGATAACGCGATGCTTCCGCACAGAAAACTGCCTGAATATGAGGGAAGAGATAAAGACAAAGGGAGAGTGCTTCCGCAAAAATCAATTGATACGGGTTATCGGTTTAGCGTTGTAATTTCGAGTTTCGGCGATGAAAATCGGCATACCGATTATGTTCGCCTGTTTGTCTTAACTTGCCTGCTGTACGGATTCGGCAGGCGTTCGCGCAAGGGTTTTGGAACAGTTATGGTTACGGAGATTAAAGGCATTGGAGAAAATATTATTGATTTTTTGATTGACGGAATGCCTGATAATTTAAACGCTCTTTCAAAATTCGGCGCGGTATATTCGTTTGCAAATGACGATCGTACAGAAATCACTGTCACAGGCGGCGGCGGCGAAAAATACCCGTATATAGAGAACATAAGAATTGCAGGCACAAAAGACGATTCTAAAACTGACTTCTTTATAGAGCAGATAGGAATGTCAGTACATAACTTCAGCAACAGCAAAACTTTTCTCGGCGATTCAAGAAACCGCTTTGCGTCAAGCATCTTGTTGTCAACAACACCATGGAACTCAGACAGTTTCTGTTGTATTGTAACGCAGTTATATTGCACAAAAATTTTCGATGAAAAAGAACGTGACAGATTTCATGGCGAAATAGACAGGAGGGTGTAGGGTTTGGAAAAATATTTGACGCTGTTTACAATCGGACCGGTTCAGAGCTTTATTGCAAAGGCGCGGAAGCTCCAGGATCTATATGCGGGCAGTTTCCTGCTGTCTCATCTTTCAAAATCGACTATGCTCAAAGCGCGCGAAAAAGGGGCTGAGATACTTTTCCCAAATCTTGAGCAAGGATCTGCGCCGAACAGATTTTTAATGAAGATTGAATGCGAAGATAAAACCGCGCTCCGCAGTTTCTGCGCGAAACTTGAAAAATATGTTCGTTGCATTTGGGAAAATATCGCGAAAGACGTATTAAAGGCGGTACGTTTAGATTATTCGGAAGCTGTTGAGAAACAAATAACATCTATGTTACAGGTGTATTATGCTTCCGAGCCTTATAAAAATGGCGAAGAGTTCGGAGAAAGCTACGTCAAAACCATAGAACGCCTCGGTTCTGCGAAAATGCTGCGAAATTTCGAGCAGCTTGACGAAGGCTATGGGCGCAAGTGCGATTTAATGTACGAATATAACGCATTGTTTTACCGCGAGAAACGCAATTATCTTGCAGAAGAAGCTCAAATAGTGAACGATGAAAACAGATATGAAAATAAACTTGACAAATACATACAAAACGGAGAAACTTTATCCGCTCCTGCGTTTGTCAAGCGCTGCCTGAAATTCGCGATACTCGAATTTAATGACAGTTTTCCGGCGATTGAAGATGTTTACGAAATGTACTACGACAGGAAATTCAACGCGGACGACGGCAGGCACGGCTATTACGCGGTGGTGATGTTCGATGGCGATGATATGGGTATGTGGTACTCTGAGCCGGATAAAGACAAAGGCGTAAAAAAAGAGCTGGTTGAAGAGTTTCAAACGTATCTAAGCAAAAAAATCAGCAATTTCGCCGCTGAAAAATCGCAGATAATTGTCGACTGGAAAAACCGGAAAAACGGTGTCGTAATCTATGCTGGCGGTGAAGATTTTCTCGGCGCACTAAATATAGAAAAAATGTTTTCGGCATTAAAAGAGCTTCGCGAAACTTTTGGGGAAATTGACATCAAAAAATACACCGACAAGAAGCTTACATTCAGCGCGGGCGTAGTGCTGGCGCATGTTAAAACGCCGCTGTCTGAAGTTTTAAAGATGGCTCGGGAGGCTGAGAAAAAAGCGAAAGCGAACCCTGGCAAAGACGCATATTGCCTGACAATCGCAAAACGCAGCGGCGAAGTAACAGAATTTGTCAAGCCGTTTTATTATGATAAAGAATGCGGAAAATGCAGAAAAAGCACCCTCGTTGATCTTGACAGGCTTGTAGAAATAATTGTGGAGGAAAAATTATCTACAAAATTCATATATCAGCTTGGCATCGAATTAGAACGCATAGTAGAAACAGATGATATAAAAGAAATGTTTTTGATAGAAGCAAAAAGGATTATTCAAAATTCTGATTTTCTGAAAGAGGACAATGACAAGAAGAAAAAAGAAGAAAACGATAAGAGGAAAAAAGAAATCGTTGATGAAATCTGCAAAATATTTGAACAGATGATGGAAATATCAAGCATAAAAAATCTGCTGAGTTATTTACGGGCTGTTGCGTTTATAGTGCGTGAAAGGGGAGTGGTGTGAATGAAGATGGAAATAAATGCTCTTGATACGTTAACTTTTGGAGTTGGTAAGCCTTCCGTGTGGGGTGAGGATACGTTTGGAGCAGGAATGTTTCCGCCGTTTCCGTCAGTTATCCGCGGCGCGGCAAGAGCGGCTTGGCTTTATGAAAACGGTTCGTGTGAAATTGCGGACACGCATGACGACCCGACAAAAAATTATATTGTGAACGAGTACGCGGTATTATTTGACGGCAAACCGTATTTTCCTGTCCCCGCTGATTATCTTTTAGGAAATTTGGGAGATTCAGACAATTCTAAGAAGACTCTTATTCCGTGCAAATTACAGGACAACGACGGCTTATCAAATGCCACTCACTGCCAGCTATGGGCAGATGCGTGCGGAAAAGTATTATCCGCAGAAGGGCAGTATATTCCGAAAGAAGAGCTGCAAAACTATCTGAACGGTGAAAAATTAACGGAGTTTGCTTCAGTTCCATTGTCTGATTATATAACGGATGAAAGCAAAATCGGCATTTTCAAAGACCGCAAGAGCGGAACAGTAAAAACAAGTATGCTTTACCGTTCGCCGCTGACAAGGCTCGCGAACGCAGGAAAAACCGCTTCATTGGCGGTGGACATAAGCGGCATTGATAAAACTCCGGGATTAGTGCGTTTCGGCGGCGAAAATAAAGTAGCGGATTTCACCGCTTATAATCATGATATTTCCCCCAATTTACCCAAAAATGGCGCAATCGGCGAAGATGGCAGCTTTAAGCTTTACATAGCAACCCCTGCTATTTTCAAAAGCGGCTGGCTGCTTGACCTGCCTGAGGCAGAATTGCTGACGGCGGCGGTATATGGTTACGATAATGTGGGCGGGTTTGATATGAAGCGTCAACGACCGAAGCCCATGCGCCGCGCAGTCAGAGCGGGAAGTGTGTACTATTATAAACTGAAAGACTCGGACGATTGCGGAAACCGCGAAAAAGTCTTAGCCTTGCATGGTACAAGTATCAGTGATTATTGCCGCGAGGACGGATTTGGAATATGTTATATCGGAAAAATATAAAAGGAGAAAGGAAATTCGAAATTATGTATAAAAATGTCAAACCTATTTTTTTCAAGGCAGTCTCGGGAATCCATGCCGGAACAGGGTCGGACCTTGGATTAGTGGATTTGCCAATTCAGCGCGAACGCCATTCAGGTCTGCCGAAGATTGAGTCAAGCGGCGTAAAAGGCTGTATACGCGACGAATTTGAGCAGATAGAAAAATCAGATCCGGAAACTCTGCCGGGAGATTTCATAGACATCGCTTTCGGACCGGATAACATCGGCGACAAACATTCGGGAAGTATTGCTTTTACTGACGCACGGCTTTTATTATTCCCTGTCCGCTCTGCAAAAGGCGTATTCGCGTATGCTACGTGTCCGTATATACTAAATAGGCTGAAAGAAGATTTCGCGCTTGCGGGAATTGATATAGATAGTATAGATAGTTGCGCTGGGATTGATAATATTGACAATAATGCGTTAGTATCAAGCAATAAACTGATTATTTCAAATGGCAAGGTTATATTGGAAGAATATACAATAGAGGCGGAAGAAAACGATTTCGCTGTTAAGCTCGCTGAAAAGGTCGCCATTTGGCTGAAACTGGATATTTCGGATTACATTAAAAATAATCTGATAATCCTTTCAGATAATGATTTCAAAGACTTCGCGCAGAATAATACTGAAATAATAACCCGTACCAGAATTAACAATGATACGGGCACAGTTGTGAAGGGAGGCTTATTTACTGAGGAATTGCTTCCGTCTGAAACTGTTATGTATTCTCTTGTTATGACTTCTAAGATTTTTATCGACGAAGAATCAAAAAAAACATCCGAGACGCTCAAAAAGGCGGGTTCTGATGACGGAAAGTATCTGCTTGATACCATATCAAAAAATATGCCGAAATATATTCAAATCGGCGGAAACGCAACAATCGGCAAGGGACTTTGCCGCGTGAGTATGGGGGTGTAGGTATTGTGAGACAATCTATTATAGAAAGCGGACGCGCGGAATTTGCGTTGAAAGCGGTAAAAGCCGTGAAAGATATGAAAAATGCAAAAGAATATAAATCATATGCAAGAAAATTCCCGTCGTTGATTCTGACAAACGGGCTTGCGGCTGCTATTGCATTTGCGATTGACAAAGGCGGCGCGTATACGCTGCTTTATAATAATATCTCGGACTGGTTGAAGGAAAGAAGCTTTTTCAGCGAAGAAACCCTTGAAGAAGGGAAACTCTTGAAATATGTATGCTCTCTTAATTCGGATGAATACCGCGTCGCTATGAACGAGGTATTAGCCTTGTTTGAATGGCTCAGACGTTTCGCAAGCGGATTAATTGAGGGGGAAGCGGAATGAGGGGTAAAATTAAGTCGCTGAAAAAAGGCTTCGGATTTATTGAAAAATGCGTCGCTCATTCAAATGATATTTTTTTTCATTTCAGTGAATTTAAAGGGAATGCTTCATCGCTTAGGGAAGGTGACGTTGTGACTTTTGATTTGGAACCGTCTAAAAAAGGAATGAATGCAATCAATATCCGCTTAGAAAGTTCGGTTTCGACTGTGGCAATTCCGAAATCGCTGGGCTCACACGAGCGAGCAGCTGCTATCCATTGGGATCGGGAAGTAAATTCGGATACCGCGTATTATCTGCCCAAAGACACATCTGTTTTGATATCCAGCGCAAAAATAAACAACATAGAAAATGTGGCACTGAAAACACAAAAATACATTCGCCGTTATGCGGATGCAAAAAATTTCAAAGTTGATGCCGAAGAAAAATATTCTCCTGCAGAAATTGACGTGTTATCTTACCTTGTAAAATCGCAGTATGATATTCTTGAGAGATATAGCTATAATCATTGTGTGACTGCGGAACTCGGTTCGCGCATGGTGGTGGGCTTAGGCGGCGCAAGTGTTTTTGAAACAGGCATAACTTTGCATCATGTTTATGGCTTCCCATACATTCCGGGGTCGTCGCTCAAAGGTTGCCTGCGAAGTTATATTATACGCGATTTCTTCGCTTTGAGCGAAGATGAGAATCAGGATAATCTTAATAAGCCTGAAAAGGAGAAACTTACAAGCGAAAAAAAAGCACTTGCCGACTGTGATTTTAAAAAGGCTTTCGGCACGCAAGATAATGCAGGAGAGATTATTTTTCTTGACGCATATCCGAAGAAATGCGAAAAACTTGAGTTGGAGATTATGAACCCGCATTACGGTGACTATTATTCCGGGAAAACCGCCGCTCCGACAGATAACCAGAAACCCAACCCGATTAAGTTTTATGCCGTTCCTGAAAAAACAGAGTTCATATTTAGGTTGGCATCTAATAGGCAAAACTTAAAACAGTTGGCGATTTGCGGGAAATCACTACCCGATTTATTATCTAAGATGCTTTGCGAAATAGGTATAGGCGCGAAAACATCAGCCGGGTACGGTTGGTTTAACAGCGGGGATTTATAAAATGGCTAAGGTATTAATAGCATCAATTGGCTCTGGAAATCCCAAAGCAGAACGGCATGCTTACAGACCCGCTGTTTATTATAGTGCTGATATACCGAATGAAAATTTTTATGAAACACCTCTTGTTGCTGCGGCATTAAAAAAGATGTACGGCATAGACGAAGTTATTTTTGTTGGCACGTCTGGCAGTTCTTGGGGTCCACTGTATGATTATATCTATTCAGATAACAACATAGACAACAATTACTTCCCGATATCCGGAATATCTGGAGAATATGACTTGGAATACAATATAAAACTGGAGGAAAACTTCAATAAAAGCTCGGCTATTAAAACGCGGCTTTCGGTTGACCAAACAAAAAAAGATCTTGTCAAGTTAAAAGAAACTATGGGGGATTTCTGCCGCGATATAGTTGTGCTCGAATATGGAGCAACTCCGGAAGAGCAACTTAAAAATCTTACAATCCTGAATAAACTTGCCGAGATGCTTAAAGACGGCGACATCGTTTATTTCGATATCAGCCACGCATTTAGGTCTCTGCCGTTTTATGAATTGTTGACGATTAACCTCGCAAAAAGCATTCTGCAGCGCAGTATAAGTATTGAGATGGTTTCTTACGCTATGCTTGAAGCGAGCAGTCTTTACGGAGGCAAAACGCCTGTTGTCGACATGACCCAGCTTATAGAGTTGCTTGACTGGACAAGAGCTGTTGACGAATATAACCGCAATGGAAGGTTTGATTTACTTCTTAAATTATATAAAAGCGATAATAAAATAGGACAACATATCAAAAATCAAATGTCAAGGCAAGCGAGCATAGCGTTTAATAAACTTGTAGAAACAATGTCCTCTGACAATAATGCAGGTGATTTTAAAGGAATGGTTGATTCGCCCGTTGCTGCGCTCGAAAATCCAAACAAGGTTCTTGAACATCCGACACTTATTTACCTCATTTTGTTGGCAATACCATACGCGGCGCACTGGGACAATCTTTGTATGATAATTTTCGCGATGCGTACAGCGGAGTTTTTAAAATCGAAAACAGCGTGTCCGTTCCAAACCCGTTTGTTATTTCGGCGACATTACGCATTATCTTCCGTATATTGACCTTTGGCAGCCAACTCTATATAGGGGAAAAAACTACCCGCTCATGCGGGGAATACAATTTTGAAATATGAAAGGCGCAAATTAATCTTATGAGCAAAACAAAAACATTTATATCGATAATCCCTTTCCAAGCGCATGACAAAAACGGAAACAAAGAAAAGGACTCTTTAAAATCTGCGGTCTATCCGGCGAAAGGTAATAGTAAGCTTGAATATGGAGCGACGCGATTTCCGATAATCCCCGTGATTAACGGTTATGCGGAAAAAGGTGATAAAATCCGCGTTATTGCCATACTTACAGACGGCGATAATTTTAATTACAATTATGAAACTTATTTTAAAACTGAGATAAGTGATATTATCAAAGCAAAAGAGCTTATCCTTAATGAGAATAAAATCGAAATCATACGTACTGCCGACAGCGAAGACACCGAAACACAATTAAAATTATTTCTTGATATTATTATCTCAATTAGCGATCATCAAGATATTTATGCGTGTATAACTTATGGAACTAAGCCAACGCCAATTATAGAATCAATGGCATTAAATTATGCCTATAAAATTAAAAAAGATGTTTCTGTTGGTTGCATTGTTTACGGGCGCTACGTCAACGATAATCCTACGCTGACTGTGGAAGAAAACGCGAAAAATAAAGAGAATAACGGAATTTACGATACTACATCGCTATTTTATTTGGATTCAATCGTAAATAAACTTGCGGACATGAAAGTACCGAATCCTGAAAAGGCAATCCGTGCGATGCTGGGGATAGGAGATAATAATGAACACTAATAATAAAATCCAAGCATTAGCGGAGGAACTCATTTCTCTTGATTTATATAAGGATTCTTCCCATATACAGACGATACAACATCGAATATGGCTTGAGATGTACAGTCAGATTAAAGATACGAACAGAATGCATAACGGGAGCGAAGTAATTAGTATTCCGCTTCTCGGAACTTCTGAAATCTGGACATATGACTTGTGGATTCAGGTACTGACCGAATGTTGCGGATATAACGAAAAAAAGAACTGCTGGAGATACAAATCTACATTGCCCGATGGCAGGAAAGCTGCTTCATTTGTAACTTGGTTTAAGCATATTATGAAGTGGCGAATTAAAAATCCAACTATAAATATAGACAGCTTTGATGATTATCCAATAGCGAACGAAGAAAAAGAGACAGCAATCGGCGATCAATACGCTTTTGATGAATATATTGAGAATGAAACAACAGACAGCGAAAAAGAAAGAGCAGATGACCGTTATATAGCAATTGTTTCTGTTCTGTCTGAAAATAAGAAAAAAGTTATCCACGAAGGGAAAAAGGCTCAGGATAGGCATATGTACTTTGAGTCGTTTTTTACATTTGATATTACAAAAGCAATTAAAGACAAAAAGGTTGAAGAAATAGATGTCGAAAAACATAACGATACTTTGTTTCCCTTAATACAAATTATATTATTAGAATATTTAATGTGCGGGTTATTCAAGAGAATGGCTGATATATGCAAAAACAAGTTAAAATCGAATAACTGGCTTACGCGCCAGCAAACAATAGTTGAATGTTATGAAGTTACACGCCAAACTGTAGCGAGATATGAAAATGGTTATGAAGCAAACGGAACAAAGATTCTAGGTTACGATGATTTTATAAAGGCTATTGTATATTAAAAATACAGCAAACACAAAATCCCTGAATGTGTCATAAAACACACTTTCAGGGATTTTTTCGTTTTGCTTTTAATCAAACCCCTTTCGGGGAAAGAGTGTTACGTAACGCAATTACATTTGATGACGGTCCACATCCTATAAATACGTTTCAAACCCCTTCCGGGGAGATAGTGTTACGTAACCAGTCGACACAAGATTCGCAGAACGTGCGGGTCTTCGTTTCAAACCCCTTTCGGGGAGATAGTGTTACTTCGCTTTTATAGTATAACAGCTTTTTCCGCACAATTAAACATTTTTGTCCTAATTTTGTGTTAATATATTGTAAAATCACATGTCTCTACCTCTATTTCCCCTCCTAACAGACTCCTCACTTTCTCAGGTGATGAACATTATGTTAAGTTTTTTGATTTATTTTGACCTATATATAAAATTAAGTGAAGTAGTTATATAGAAACATAAAATAAGGCAAAGAAATGAGGAGTTTTAACTTATGAAAAAAATGAACAAATCGAACAAAATGGTCAACAGAGTACGCATCACAAGACAAATCGCAATTTTTTTGGCTTTGGTTTTAATAGTGAGCTCGCTTGAAATTTTCACAAACCTGCCCATTGCCGCCACCGTGGAGGCGATAATCAGGATATTATTACTGGCGGCAAATTTATAAACGACTGAAAAAGGCAGCCGCTTTAAAGCAACATTGTTTAATTTTTCAAACACATATTGCCAAACGCTATAAATTAGAAAAACTCCTGATACAAGCTCAAGGAGTTTTTCTCCATGAGTATCAAAAGTGACATAGACGCCAAAAGTAATAAAATTACTTGACTTCTGTCTTTATGTTAAGCTATAATTTAAGTTATTAAAAATATTAAGGCGAATGATACGATAGTGTTTGACAGCGTTTCCCGTAGTCCCGCAATGCGGACGATGGGTTTGCTTTATATGAAAAACTATTTAACATAAGGATTAAGTGGCATACCTTAACAAAATAGGAAAGGTTGAAAAGGGGTAAAATAATAGCAAAAACCGAGAGGGATTTGTGATATTATGGGAAAGTATGAGTTAAGCGATTATCAATGGGAGCAAAT
>WQWD01000021.1 GCA_009785545.1 Treponema sp.
GATGAAACTCCGGCAATACACGCATATTTTGCATAATTTTTCCAGATTCCCTTTCTTGACAGGCGTTTTCCGCTTCTTCCAATAAAAAGAGCTGTACTTTTATTTAGACCCTGCGATAAATTGGATCTGGCGGAACAAAGATATTGTTTTAATTGATCCGCAGCTTCCGTTCCAAACAACACAATCCGTTCTTTATCGCCTTTTCCTCTGACTATGGCAATGCCGCTGTTTAAATCAATGTCATGAATATTTAAATTGACAGTTTCACTCACACGCAGCCCTGCGGAATAAATCAGCTCGAAAATACTTTTATCGCGGCGTCCAAGATCAGTATTGACATCAATTTTATCTAAAAGCATTTCAATTATTTCTTTATCCATAACATCGGGAAGATACGCTCTTCGTTTTGGAATTTCAAGCGCTAAAGCAGGATTATGTTTAATTAACTTTTCGTCTTCGGCGAATCTAAAAAATGATCTTAAAGCAGAAATCGCTTTGGCGACAGATCTTGCATCAAGATTGTCTATTTTGTTTCGCTTAACGATATAATCACACAGAATACCCGTATTAACATTGGAAAGAAGTATATTTTTTTCTTCGATAAAGCCCAAAAAGCTGCCAATCTCAAAACGATAACATTCTTTTGTTAAAATGCTGCGTCTTTCAACGGCGACGAGGCGGGAACAATACTTTTTTAAAAGAACCTTTTCGGACTTTATCAAATCATCTCTCCATTAAAACCGTAATTAGTGTCTGTCCATAAAGTCGGTTACTCTACGGACAGACTCTAATTAATCCGAATTTGTCATTTCCTTTCCGGGGTTAATTTCTTTTGAATAATTATATTTTCTTATCACAGAAGGAATATCCAATTTTTCTAAATCATCATGTTCACGAAGCGGCAAATAATCAAAATAATCGCTTTTTTTATTTTCCAGATTCAGATTCTGCCCGTCATATTCATAAGATATTTCCAGTGATTTTTCTTTTTCCTGAGTAATTTTTTCAGATTTGGTTTCCTTAAAACCTGTAGCAATTACAGTTACCTGAATATCATTATTTAATTCAGGGTCTTTTCGAATACCATGTATCAAATTTACATCCGGGTGACATTTTTCTCTAATGGAATTAACAATGTTATTTATTTCCACTAACGTCATATCTTCGGGTCCTGCGATAATGACAAGCACTCCCGACGCTCCGTCTATGCCGGTATCTTCCAAAAGCGGATTATCAACGGCTTCTTTTACCGCATCCATTGCCCTGTTTTCACCTGTTCCAAGACCAATTCCCATAAGAGCGTCGCCTTTGCCTTTCATGATAGTTCTGACATCCGCGAAATCTGTGTTTTTAAAACCTGTTTTGGTAATACATTCGGAAATGCCTTTAACCGCACGACATAAAATTTCATCAGCCTTTTCATAAGCTTTATCATAAGTTGTTTTATTATCAATTACTTTAAACAAATGCTGGTTTGGAATAATGATAATAGTATCGACAACTTCCTTTAGTCTTGCTATTCCCTTTTTTGCCTGAATCATTCTGAATTCAGCTTCAAACTCAAACGGAGTGGTAACAATAGCTACTGTAAGAGCGTTTTGTTCCATTGCAACTTGAGCAATAACCGGAGCTGAGCCCGTTCCGGTGCCTCCTCCCATACCGGCTGTAATAAAAACCATGTGAGCGCCTTTTAAAACTTCAGCAATCGCATCTTTATCTTCCATAGCCGCTTTTTCTCCTACTTCAGGATTACCACCAGCTCCCCAACCGCCGGTAATTTTGCTGCCAATTTGGACTCTTACATCAGCTTTGCTTTTCATGTAAAGGTCTTGAATGTCCGTATTTACCGCGATGAATTCGACACCTGATAAACCCGCTTTCATCATGCGGTTTAGGGCATTTGACCCGCCGCCGCCTGCGGAAACAACTTTGATTACAGCCGGAACAATTTCTTTAGAAAATTTGTTTTTTGAATTTAAATTTTCAGATAACTGTTCTTCGAAAGTTTCTTTGTCGTTGACCGAAACTACTTTCAGAGATGTCTGCAAAGGCATTTCCTGAGGTTTAAACTGATAAACCTGCTGACTTAAATCCTGCTGCGTGTTTGGTACTTCATGTACCGCTAAAACTTTCATAAATTTCCCCCTCCAAATATGTTTAAATGATATCCGACTATTTTGTCAGATTATCAGTTAAATTCTTTTATCCAAGATCCAATTTTCCTGAATATATTAAGTTTTTCTCCAAAACGTGAATCAGAATCATTTTCATTTATTTCCGATCCTGATCTTTTTTCGCCTTCCAATGCCAAGCCAATTACAGCCGCATACGAAGGCGTTCTGTACTCTTCTACAAGCCCGGAAAATTCCGGTCTTTGCAAAGGACTACCCAATCTTGCGGGCAGCTTTAAAATACTATTAGCAAGTTCTACAGTGCCTGCCAATTGACAACCACCGCCTGTTATTACAACCCCTCCGCCAAGCGGACGCAAAAGATTAAGCGTATCAATGTGCTGTTTGACCATTTTAAAAATTTCTTCCATTCTGGGTTTGATGATTGTCAGAATATGAGAACGAGGAATGGACATCGGAGGCCGCCCTCCAACACCAGGGATGAGAACGGTCTCTTTGCCGTCCATCATTGTTTCCCAGCAGCACCCGCTTTCGATTTTAATTTTTTCCGCATTTTCCGCAGAAATATTTTTTACTATGGATATATCACTTGTAACCTGCGTTCCTCCAACCGGAATCGAAAATGTAGAATACGGGCTGCCGTCAACATAAATCAATGTATCGGTTGTTCCTCCGCCAATGTCGATTAACACAACGCCAAGTTCCATTTCTTCGGGAGTGAGAATAGCACGTCCTGCCGAAAGAGTCTGCAAAATAAGATCGTTAACTCTAAGTCCGGCGCGATTTACACATTTGATCAAATTTTGAGCACCGGTAGCAGTACAAGTAATTATGTGAACATCGGATTCAAGGCGCACTCCAATCATATCAATCGGATTTTTAATACCTTTTTGATCATCTACTTTAAATTGCTGAGGGATAACTTCGAGTATTTGTTTGTCGGCCGGTATCTGAACAGCCTTTGCGGCTTCTATTACCCGCTCAATGTCCTCTTCTCCGATTTCTCTGTCTCTGGTATTTCTCTTTTTTCCCGTAATGCCTACTACACCGCGTGAGTTAAGCGCGGCAATATGACTGCCTCCAATTCCAACCCAGCAGTCGGTAATATCAAGCCCGCTCATCATTTCAGCATCTTCTATCACTGCTTTTATCGCACGGACAGTAGCTTCGATATTTACGACAACGCCTCTTCGTAATCCGGTAGACGGCCTTACCGCACTGCCGATTATTTTCAAACATCCTTCATCGTCTGTTTCGCAGACAATAGCTCTGACATACGTAGAGCCAATATCCAGTGACGTAATTATTCTGTTATCCATGACAACCCCTGTTTATCAAGATGATTACCCTCTTACGGTGTATGACGCCATACCCGACCTAAAATCTATTTCCTGCGGTTTTTGGCTGTCAGCCGAAAACACATTAAGCATAACCAGCATATACCTTAACTTATTTTCTGTTAAATTGTTTTCTACCCTTACTCTTATCGGACTGTGAACAGGGAAAAGCACAAGTTCAAATCCCTGCCATGCTTTACGTTCGATTCGTATTTCAGAAATAGCTGATAACAATTCAGGTGAATTTAATGCCAACTCGCCGAGAGATGCCATCAAAGGAACAAGCGCATCAGGTAAACGAGTATTCAAGCGAGGATTATCGATTCCTGAAATCACGGGAAGTGAAGAAAGCTCTCCTGCTGTCATATCTTGCGCATTAGCTATTTTAAAAAACACACCATTTCTGTCAATAAGCAGCGGCACTTGCGAAGCTCCAAAATTTGTCAATGTAACAGCGGCCGGCCGGCGAGGAATTAAAAAAATTGATAATTGATCCGGAAACCGTCTTGTTACAATCGCCGATTCAACTAATACATGGGCAGACAAGACTCTTTGTATT
The DNA here is from genome assembly GCA_009785545.1 of Treponema sp. Classification (GTDB taxonomy): domain Bacteria; phylum Spirochaetota; class Spirochaetia; order Treponematales; family Breznakiellaceae; genus WQXQ01. The sequence continues at coordinate 4,029 of WQWD01000021.1, forward strand.
TCAGCGGTGTTAACTGAAGCAAAAGAAGCGCGATCCCCAATTCCGGCAAGAGCGAGTATTTCGGAACGTTCAAGCCCGGAAAATCCGTGAACTTCGATTGTGGCAAGCGGAACAAACGGGCTTACGCCGAAAAGCCAGATAACTTGAGCGAGCAAAATAAAAGCGGCAATAATTAATAATTTTTTTAATCCTTTTTCTATTTTTCTTGAGGATTTATCTTTTTCTGAAACTTCTTGATATGTCTCATAATCTGCCTGTGAATAGTAATTACTCATCTCCAGTCTCCCAGCTCCCTTTAGGAATTTTCAAATTGGTCTTTGCTACGTTGGCTATCAAACCGGCGCATATTAAAGTTGTAATAAGTGAAGAACCTCCGGCGGAAAAGAACGGAAGCGGAATTCCGGTTGCCGGAAGCGCTCCTGATACAACGCCGATATTAAGCAGCATTTGTGTTATAACCATTGTTGTTAATCCTGCCGCCAATAATTTCTTAAACAAAGTATCGCTGTTCCAAGCTGTCCTGTATCCAAAGTACGCAAAAGCCGCAAACAGCACGAAAAACAAAATTATTCCCAAAAACCCGGTTTCTTCGACATATGCGCTAAAGATAAAATCAGAATGAACTTCGGGAATACTTGATACTTTGCGTATTCCTTCCCCGATACCTAACCCAAAAAAACCGCTTGAAACAATTGTCTGCCGGCTGGCGCTTACCTGAAAACCGGCTCCAAGAGGATCCCATTCAGGCCTGAAAAAACTCAATACCCGGATAACTCTGTGTTCTCTCGTAAAAATCAAAAGCATGGAAATTGGAACAATCATCCCAATAGCCATTAAAAAATAACGCAAAGGCATTCCGGCAAGGAAGATGATTATAATTGCGTTAAACGCAATAAAAACTGCCGTAGAAAAATTATTTTGAAAATTAATTAAAGTAAAAAATATACTTGTTACAATAATCGGAGGAAGAACACCGGAAAAGAAATTGTCAAAGGTTAAATGTTTCTTGTCAAGCAAGTGAGCCAGATACAGGGGAAGCGCAAATTTGACAAATTCTGACGGCTGATAAGTCATTGAAAAAACTTCAATCCAGCGTGACGCGCCGTAACGTTCAACCCCGATACCCGGAACAAAAGTTAATCCGCACAAAAAAGCCGCAATTAAAACAAGCGTCAGCGAATGTTTTCTTAAAAAATCCAGTTTTATATTTGAAAACACAAAAAATAACACAATTCCAATAGCGGCAAAAATTAACTGCCTGGTAATCAGGTGATTGCCGTTGTTAAATACACGCTGCGCAAAAGCATAAGATGCAGAATACAAAGAAACAAGACCTGTTCCCAATAACAGGATGACAGATAAATAAAAGAGATGTAATATTTTCTGACCTTGTATTCTTTCTACATCAAAATGATACATTATATTTTCCTATTGAATCCTTAAAGTTGATAAAGCGATCAGCGCAAAAAGCCCCCCGAGGATCCAGAAGCGAACCACTATGCGGGACTCTGGCCATCCCATAGCTTCAAAAGCATGATGCATGGGAGACATTAAAAAAACCCGTTTTTTCCACAATTTATAACATACTACTTGGATTACTACAGACGCTATTTCCAAAATAAAAACGCCACCAATTATGAAAATTAAAATTTCTTTTTTGATTAGAAGCGAAATAACAGCTACAACAGCGCCCAAAGCCAAACTCCCGACATCTCCCATAAAAACCTCTGCCGGATGAGCGTTAAACCAAAGAAAACCTACACAAGCCCCTGCTATAGCAAAACAAAACACCGCAAGTTCTCCGGCTCCGGGAATATGAGGAATCCCCAGATATGCCGCAAAATCTACGCGCCCTGTGATGTAAGCCAGAATTCCCAATGTTAAAAAAACAATTATTAAAAGTCCTGAAAGCAGACCGTCCAAGCCGTCAGTTATATTAACTGCGTTAGATTCCCCGACTACAAGTAATACAGCGAATGGAATCCACACCCACATCATGTCCAAAACAGGTTCTCTGAAAAACGGAACATAAAGAGCTGTAGTGATTTCATCGCCTGTAAAATAAATAATTAATACAGTGATAATTGCGGCGATAAACTGCAAAAGAAGCTTGGCTTTTGCGGAAAGACCTGCCGAATTATGACGTTTTATTTTAAGGTAATCATCGATAAAACCAATTACGGCAAACGATAAAAACGCCCCCATCGTAATCCATATTGTTTTATTTTGCAAATCTCCCCAAAACAGCATGGATATTACCACAGAAAAAACAATTAATATCCCGCCCATTGTCGGAGTTCCGGCTTTAACCAAATGCGTTTTGGGTCCGTCTTCACGAATATTCTGCCCCACTTTTAATTTCCGTAATTTACCGATTACTTTGCCGCCGAATATAACACAAATCAAAAGAGTGGTTAAAGCGGCAAAAGTAGCACGGAAAGTAAGAAAAGAAACCAAGCGAAACGGAGAAAAGAATCCGTATAGATAATCAAAAAAATAATTAAGCATTACTGCCTCCCGTTAACATTGAAGATAATCTTTCCAGTTCACAGGAGCGTGAGCCTTTTAAAAGAACAAGATCGCCTGTTTGCACATAACGATCGAGCGCCAAAGACAGAGTTTCCATATCATTTGTATGAAAAAACTGTTTGTTGTTATTAGCAAGGGCTTCGGCAGCGCTTTCAATTTCCCTGCCAAACAAATAAATAAAGTCTGCTTTTGATTCTGCCAAAAGTTCTCCTAATCTGAAATGTTCGCTTTTTGAACGTTCCCCTAATTCAAGCATATCGCCCAGAACATATATTTTTCTTTGCGGACATTCAACAGAATCGCAAAACTCAATGCTTTTAATCATTGATTCGGGATTTGCGTTATAACAGTCACGTATAACAGTAGTTCGCCCTTCGATTATTTCCAGTCTGCCAAAAAGCGGCTTTACCGACTCTAACCCCTGTTTTATCGCTTTATCGCTTACAGGAATTTCTTTTGCAATCGCAATGGCTGCCATAGCGTTGGCTAAATTATGTTTTCCGCCAAGCCTAAAATGTATTTTTTCGCCCGCCCAAGAAATTTCGGTTCCGTTAAGGCCTAAACTTTTTGCTCCTTCAAATTCTTTAAAACATTCAGCGCCGTAAAATTTAACATTTCCCGTAACACCTAAAGAGAGCCGGTCAGCATAACTGTCGTGTTTGGGAATTAAAGCGGTATCGTTATCTGTAAGATATTTAAAAATAGATTTTTTTTCGTTAAAGATTCCTTCCTGTGTGCCGAAGAATTCGATATGGGCAGTTCCTATGCCTGTAATTAAAGCGATGTTTGGTTTAAGAATACCTGTGATTTCGGCGATTTCGCCGGGTCTGTTCATGCCAAGCTCAAAAACTCCGACTTCATGTTCGGCTCTGATCTCAAAAGCGGAAAGCGGATGTCCCGTGTCTGAATTAAGATTTCCTTTATTCATAACCGTATTTTTTTCGCAGGATATAATTGCAGAGGTGATTTCTTTTGTAGTAGTTTTTCCGTTAGAACCGGTTATTCCTATTTTTTTTAACTTGTCAAATTTTTTGACATAAATCGCGGCTGATTCCTGTAAACCTTTTAAAGAATTATCAACAACGATTAATTGTTTATTCATTTTTTCAGCGAGATTAACAAGATCAAAATTTATTAATTTTGATGATTCTACAACTGCCGCGGCAGCTCCGGATTTAAAAGCATCGGCGACAAATTTGTGTCCGTCACTTGACGAGCCTAAAAGAGCAAAGAAAAGAGAGCCTTCCTTTACGTTACGCGAATCAATCGCCACGGAAGAAAAACCTTTTTCATTTGAAAACGAAATATGCCGGACTCCCAAAGAGGCAGCCAGTTCATCAAAACCCAACAGGCTAGTATTCATGCCCCTCTCCCCCCATTATTCTTACCTGAAGAAAACTTTCAGGCGGCATTTGTATCAGATCGAGCTGGTTTCTGGCAACATCGTTTATCCTTTGCGCAGATGAATATTCGGAAATCAAAGCAACAAGCCTTCTGTTACTTTCTATCCACTCTGCTTGAGCCTGTTCCAGCCTGACTAATTCTCTTGTTAAATTTTGATACCTGTTTGACTGCCATACTAAAAGACCCAAAAATAGCGGAATTGTAACAGCCATAACATAAAGCACAATATATTTTTTAATCATTTTCCCCGCCTGTAACTTTTTCGATAACACGCAATCTGGCGCTTCTGGATGGTGGATTGCGTTCAATCTCCTCCCGAGTGGGCGTAATACCCTTTTTTGTCAATACATTGATTGAACGCAGTCCACAATTACATATCGGCGCTTTTTTTGGGCAGGTGCAATCATTATTTTTGGCTTTGATAAAATTTTTGACAATTCTGTCTTCGCCTGAATGATATGAAAGAACCGCGAACCGTCCCCCCGGTTCGAGTGCCTCAAGCGCAGCCTCAAGGAGTTCATGGAGCTTTTCTAATTCTCCATTTACCGCAATACGCAGAGATTGATAAACTCTGGTAGCGGGGTGCGTGTTGTAGCCTTTTTTTTGTCCGTACCGATATTTAGCCGGCACTGCTCTGTTAATTATGTCGTTAAGCGCAGAAGTAGTAGTGATCGCACATTTTTGCCTTTGGTTAACAATAAGCGAAGCGATACGGCGTGAATGTTTTTCCTGTGAATTATTGTAAATAAGGTCTGCCAATTGCTTTTCTCCCAGACTGGCCAGAAGATCAGCCGCAGTTGTATTTCCGTTTTGGTCGATTCGCATATCAAGGTATTGGTCTTTCTCAAAGCTAAAACCTTTTCCGCTCTTCTTGTAATGATACGAAGAAATTCCAAGATCAAAAAGAATGAGGTCAGGGCGTTTTAGCTCATCGGGGTAATTTGTAAAAAAGTCATAAGACCATCCGTTATAAAAATAAACACGATCTGTAAACTGCGCCAACCTTTCTTTAGCGATATTAAGAATATCTTTATCAACATCTATACAAACAACTTTTAAGTCAGAAAACATCGAAAGAAAAGCTCGGCTATGACCCGCTTCTCCCGTATTTGCATCAACAAACAGAGAATTGTTATTCTTTGGAGAAAGCACAGTTAAAATTTCATTTAACATTGCCGGAGTGTGAGCAAATTCCATGTCAGTCAATAATTCCTTTTTTTCGTTTAATACTCCGACTTAAGTTTTCGGATGCCTCGTCAAAATCATTCGCATTTTCTTCGTTGTCTTCGTTACAATATTCGTTGTAGCAATCTTTTTCCCAAATCTCTATATAATCGAGCTGTCCTAAAACAACACAATCTTTGATTAACTTTGCGTACTCACGCAAATTGTCAGGTATTAAAATCCTGCCTGCTTTATCAATTTCCACTTCATGTGAGGTTCCGACAAATTTTCTCATTAAACGGCGGTCAATTTTTGAAAAAGGGTTTGTATGTTCTTTAAGGGTATCGGCAACCAGCTCGTCCCATTTGTCAAGAGTGTAAAGCCATAAACAATTATCTTCACCTCTGGCAAGTTTCATTGATACAGAGTCCATCTCTTTTCTTAATTGTGCGGGCAGAGTAATTCTATTTCTTTCGTCAAGTATTGCGTTAAACTCGCCGGATAATCTCATGCCCCATTTCCCCCCATTTCGCCCCCGTAGCTTTATATTTTCTTCATACTCGCCGATAATAAAAGTTATGTCAATCGTTTTTTTTATTTTTTTGATAAATATTTTAAAAAATTTCCAATTTTTACTATACGTTTATATAGCAAATAGCCGTAATTGCTCTATTTTTACGTTTACAGTATGATTTCTTTATGTATATGACAGAATTTTTTATAGTATTTCCTGAAGGTGATGTTCAGGAAATTGACAGGCGGCTGCCCTTTAACGCCCTTGTGGACATGAACGGCAAAGTACTGGGTCTGCCTTTGCCAACAAATAAAATGATTGTTTTTAGAGTCAACGGGATTAAGACTGAGGAAAAAAAAGGGTCTAGTATTACTTATCATATTTTGGAAATGTTAAGCGCAGAGGAACTGCTGGAATATGTATAGATTTACAAGCAACATCATTTCTGTTATGTGAATGAAAAATTCTATCGGTATAAAAAACGAAAGCTCTTTACACAGAACATTGAAATTCCAGTACGTCGGAAAAGAAGGGAAAACGGAAGCGCAAATTGGAGAGTTTGTCGCAGACGGGATTAGCTCAGGCGGCGAAGTGATTGAAGTGCAAACCGGAAGTTTCGCCCCTCTTGTCAAAAAAGTTAAAAAATTTTCAAAAGCCGGCAAAGTACGAATTGTTCACCCTGTCGCTGTTACAAAAATTCTGGAAGTTTACGATGAAGATGGAGTATTAATCTCCAAGCGTAAAAGCCCCAAAAAAGGATCAATTTGGAATATTTTTGACGCTCTTGTTTATACGCCCATATTACCTTTTATAAAAAATGTTGTGATTGAAGTTGTTTTGGCTGATATTGTCGAAAAGCGCAGCAAAGACGGCAAAGGAGCGCGCAGGCGTAAGGGAATCAGTATCAAAGACAAGGAACTTTCCGTCTGGCACGAGAAAGTGGTCTTTTCAAAGAAGACAGATTTTTTACGTTTTGTTCCGTTCAAAAAAGGAGAAGAATTTACCGCAGCATCTTTGGCTGAACGCTCAGGAATAAAAAACAATACGGCACAAAAAGCGCTGTATACACTTACGAAGATGAATATAGTTAAACGTATTAGAAAAAACGGGAAAGCGTATGTTTACTGTAGATAAATCTGCCACAAAAAAAAAGTTGTTCAGAAACTGAAGTTTCCGAACAACTCTCTACAGTCAATTCAAAACTAAACCTTAAACCGTGAAACAGATTGCACCAGAGCGGAAATGTTATCTTTAGTTCTGCTGGAAAGATCGTTCACGTTAAGCACCGCTCTGTTTACTTGCTCAGCGCCAACGGCCATTTCGTTCATGCCGTTAGTTATTTCCTGCGTCATTCTTTCAAGATTTTTGCTTTCCTGCATAACTTCTTTGGAACCTTCAAGCATTTCTATAGACCCGGACTTTACGTGCTGAGTTATTTCGTTTACATGGCCTGTCGCCTCAAGTATCTGTTTACTTCCCTGACTTTGCTCTTCCATGGCGTTGCGAATGGTTTCTTCCTGATCGGCTACAGTTTTAACGCCATAATCCATGTCCTCGAACCTGTTCATAACCTTTTCTGTTGAACGTGTAATCTTGTCGATAGACTCTTTGATTTTTTTAAGGACGCTGCCGATGGTTTTTGATTGCTCACCGGAGGATTCGGCAAGTTTGCGTATTTCCGCCGCAACAACAGCAAAACCTTTCCCGGCCTCGCCGGCATGAGCCGCTTCGATTGCCGCATTCATTGAAAGCAGGTTTGTCTGGCTTGCTATGTTTTCCATTACGGAGTTGATCTCCATAAGCCCCTCGGATTCTTTCGCAATATCCTGAATGTCCGTAGCAACTTCCTGCAGACTGGAACGACCTGTATTTGCCGACTCCTGCAGATCTTTTACGCTGGCGGTATTTTTGGAAAGAATTTCTGTTACTGATTTGATGTTAGCAATCATTTCCTCGATAGAAGACGATGACTGAGATACAGCGGAAGCTTGGCTTTCTATATGTTGGTTAAGTTTGCCGATGTTGTTGGCAACCTGCTCCATCGTTGAGTTGGTTTCCGTAACGCTGGCGCTTTGGTTCATTACCCTGCTTTTGATGCTTTGAATATTAGCGGCGATCTCATTCATAGCGGAGGCAGTTTCTGTCATGTTACTGGCAAGATCATTGCCTATCTCAGACAAAATTTGCGACTGGCTCTTGATTGAGGCGATCATTTTTCCGAACTCATCCATGCTTTGGTTGTAAGAGCTGGAGGCTTGCGCTGTTTCATCTTTCCCCAAAACCGAAAGCCGTTTTGTCAAATCGCCGTTTGCGACATCTCCAAGAGCGGCAGACAGTTTGGCAATGGGTTTTGTTACCGTTCCGGATATTAAAATCGCAGTTCCAACACCCAAAACAACGCCGATAATACTTAATACAATCAAAAGAGCTACAGTAGCATCAGTAATATTTATAATTTCAGCACTCCGATTATCCAGGGTGGTTTGAGCGCCATCTCTCAACAAGATAAAGATATCATCCAATTCTTCGAATAATTCCTCGCCGCGATTAAGAATAATCTCAACAGCCGCCCTCGTTACCGGATCACCTACTGTACCGGCTTCAGAAGTAGCAAACATCACAGAAAGAACTTCGGTATAATACCGCTGTATACCTTCACCAAGCCAGTTTGAATGCTCCAATAAATACGCTTGCCTGGCGGGATCTATAAGTAAATCTGATTGGTTACTTGTTATATAGGCTTCCAACAAGTTGCCTACTTCTGCCATTCTGAAACCAGCCAGACTCCGCAAGCCGTCTATGGCTTCTCTGTCGCCCAAACGGAAACTCGCTATCGCATTGATACGCCTAAGGTCTACTATTTCCCCGTACATATAGTTAAGATAGTTGTACCTCCTAACCGGGTTATCCATCATAAGTATATAATTTGCATTAACAGTCTGTATATTGATTATACTAAACGCTGCGAGAAAAATTGTGATGGCAAGCAGTAAAAAAAATCCTAAAAATAACTTGCCTCTGATTTTTATGTTTCTAAGTAATGCCATACTAGTCCTCCGTAAAATTTTTTTGAACAAATTTGATTTTTTACTTTTTTACTTAAAGTGTCCAATCCGATTTGGAATGTTTTTAAATCTCAGCAACCCATTTTACAACCAACTCTCCTCTTACAAATATTATCGAGGATGTTGTTCATTTTGTCAAGGGTTCATGGCAATTTTGTAGGGAGTGTTTTACGAATTTTTTAAATATTTTTCTATTTCGACAGCAGTTTCCATCCGCAGGACTTTTTCCGCCATTTGCTCGGCTTTTTCAATACTGACAGAAGAAAGTCTTCGCTTGACAGAGGCGATTGATGCGCTTCCCATGCTGAGTTTTCTTAAACCAAGCCCGATGAGTACCGGGACTGCGAGAGGGTCGCTGCCCAGTTCGCCGCAGATTGACAGTGTTTTTTTTTCACGAGCGAAGGATTTTATTACATCTTTGATCAAGCGGAACATCGCAGGATGATAGCTCTGATAGTATGCAAAAACTTCGGCGTTTGTTCTGTCGGCGGCGCAGAGATATTGGCATAAATCATTTGAGCCGATACTGGCAAAATCAACTTCTTTCGATGCTAAATCCGCTGCCAGCGCGATTGACGGAACTTCGATCATAATGCCGATTTTTACATCGCCATAAGGGATTTTTTCCTGCCGAAGATCCGCTCTGACTGAGTTAATTAACTCTTTTGCTTTTCGTATGCAATCCAAGGAAGTAACCATAGGAATCATCAGCCATAAATTGCCGTAAACAGAAGCGCGTAAAGCGGCTCTGATTTGCGTTTTAAAAATATCGGGGCTATTAAAACAAAACCTTATACCTCGATTCCCCAAAAACGGATTGTCTTCGCTGACAATATCCATACAAGGAAGTTTTTTGTCTGCGCCAATGTCAAGGGTGCGAAGGATTACCGGCTTTTGTCCAAAGAATTCCAATATTTGCTTATAACAATCAAACTGTTCGCCTTCGGCAGGCAAAACATTTCGATCAAGAAATAAAAATTCTGATCGGAAAAGCCCCACTGAGTCGGCGCAAGTTTTTAGATCCGGCTCTACATTACTGCCTGATAAATTAACGCCAATTTCGATTTTTACACCGCAGGATGTTTTGCTTTCTTTATTGCGGTAAGCTTGGGCGTTTTCTCTGTCACGGAAAAAGTCTGCGCTCTTTTTTTGGAACTCGTTTATGGTTTCTTCTTTTGGGTCAAGGATTACAGTTCCCGTATCGGCGTTTACGGCGACTAATTGCCCTTGTTTTACATGACTCAGAAGCTCTTCTATACCCAAGACTGCCGGAATTCCATAACTTCTGGCGATTATCGCCGAGTGGGAATTAACTCCTCCAGTTTCGGTTAGAATTGCCAGTATTTTGTCTTTATCAAACTTGGCTGTATCCGAAGGTTTAAGATCGTGAGCGGCGATTATGACTGGCTCTTTAAATGAAAGCAAAGCGTCGTCTTTTTGATCGTACCACAATCTCAGAAGAAGAGCCCTGACATCATCAAAGTCATCTGAACGCTCAGAGATTAATGGATCCGCTATTTGATGTAATGCGTCTATCACAGTCTGATAAACCTGAAAGATTGCCCAATCGCCTGCCCAAAGGTCGGATAAAATACGCGCCGGGATCTCTTCGTTGATGGTAATGTCATCAACAATTTCCTGATGCGCTCCGAATATCTCCGCTTTTAAGGGATCTATTTTACTTAAAGAATTTTTTAACTCTTCCAGTTCTTTTTTTGCAAGTTCTTTTACAGAATTATAACGCTGAAGATGAAAGTTTTTTTCTTCGTCTTTTAAGAAACTTTCTTTGGGAATAATAAAATTTTTGTTATAAATATAAATACTGCCCAAAACAACACCCGGGGCAGCGCTTTTTCCGGTAATAATCATAAAAGAAATAAAAAAAGCTGCTAATAAAGCAGCTTTTTTCGGTTTTTACCAACCATCTACCATGTCGTCCGGATCACGGTGATGCTCGGAGAACAGATCCGTATACGCACGAAGGGCGTCAAAATAAATGTAATAACTGCCTCTGGCTTCCATTGGATCTACGTCAATGCGGAATCCTACAATTTGCAAGCCAAAGTGATCAAAATGGTGGCGGCTTCTTTGCACAACACCGCTTAACCCGTCATCTGGAGCCGGCGGGATAACAGCGAACATTCTCTGCCAACCCATAAAATTAAGCCTTCCCATGCTGAACTCATATTGTCTGCCAAAAAAATCCCGCACCAACACAAAAAGTTCATGATTAAAATTACGCCCGACAACCCACATTGATATAGTCTTTACAATGCCTTCGATTGGAATAGGGCGTACAGGGTAAATAAAGAAGCTATGGTATCCTCTGCGAAGAAAATCTACTCTTGTACCAAGTACATAATTATCAGGAATATCCATTCCTTCTTCACCAGGTATCGGCTGCCTTCCGGCAGGAGCACCGCGGAATAATCTTGTCGTTGTAAAACCATCATCGGAAGACATTCTGGATCTCCAAAGACCATCGTGCTCAAACCTATCTACAGAAACTTCCATGATCATTTGCTGAGCCGTATCTATTCCAATTCTAGTTGGGTCTGTGGTTCCTACTTCCCATTCCTGCGCATGGAGAAAACTGCCAATCAAAAAAATAAAAGTAACAATTAAAAACTTTTTCATATTTTACTCCTTAATTACCTGACCAGAGTCGTTCAACATTAGCGGGATCCGCCAAGTCATTGCCGTCAAATAATACTTCCATCATGTCTGTTAATATTTTAAATTGCCTAAAGTAAA
>WQWD01000022.1 GCA_009785545.1 Treponema sp.
TATATAGTATCACAAAATATCTAAAAAGCAATGGTTTTTCTAAAGATTTTTTAAAAAAAATTCAATAAAGATTATTCTACCATTTTGCGTTAAATAGCAACAAAAATCAAGTATTTTGGGGATGAATTTGCATAAATCTTGACTTATCATCCATAACATGTGAATATTTTTTACTAAATACACTTTGCTTTCAGTGAGCCCTCTATTGTGATTTTTGCCAAGAGGAAATTGTTATTTTTTGATCGTTAAATCCCTAACAACCTTAATAGTATCTTCAAATAAGATGCCTTCTGCATACGAGTATTCAGAAGCGTATTTTTTCCAGTGGCTGTTTAGGATTGAACTCTTTTCAATAACATCAAGAATTTCTGAAACATTACTGATCATTTCTGTTGATTTTCTCTATTCCGCAGTAGCACAAAGAGCTTTTCGAAAAACATCAATATTAAATTTTTGAGTTTTAGAGATAAGATAAACATCATAAAAATCACGTGGGCGGGTATTACCCGCACTACGCCGCAAAATCGTTTCAATTTTTTCAGCTAAAATTGTTTCAGCATTATATGTCCATAACTTAAATTGGACAGTATCGTCAAAGAGAGACTTAAATAACCTGACAATTGGCTTTGGGGTAATAATATCTCCAGTAGTAATATCTATGGACAACGGAGAAACAATCGTATCATACTTTGCACTTAGAGAAACACGATAACCGCCATATTCATCATCTTCACGAATATAATCAATTCGGATAACTTCAAAGTTTATTCCGTCATCTACAGTAATCGAACATATATCATTTATAGTTTTACTAATTTGCTTTTAAACTCATAGCGTTCATAATTGCTCCTATACCAATACCTCAAAATACCGGTATACTATATTTTCAATATTAAATTCTTTCGCATACTTATACAAAAGATGAAGATTTTTATTTTTTAACAGAGCATAATTTTTTACGGCATCAATAACAATTTGATTATCAATTTTATTTCGGCTGCGAATAATATCACACATAGCTCGTTCTAAATTATATGTATAAATTAAATTCTTCATTCCTGAAGGTTTTTCTATTTTACCCAAATCAATAAGCTCGTTTTTTATGTAATAAATTTTACAAAATCTTTTAAGAGCTTCAGACGCTTTATAGGAACTAGGTACGGTTATAGAATAACGGGAAGGAGTGCGATCCGTTATCCTGTGCAGAAAAAGAGCAGTTTCGTGAGAATAAACTATTTTTTTCGCACGCTGTTGAAGCCAAAAAAGAACATCATCCAGCCCGTCGGGACTGACATACAATCCACGCTCAACCCTGACCAGACTTCCATTTTTTACATAATCCGCAAGATACTGCCGATAAAGCCCTGCTCCCACAGCCTGCGAAGTGATAAACATTCCATTCCCTTGAGACAGCAACTTTTTAACAATGTTTTGGTTTGTTATTACAGTCCTCCATATACACTGATATTGTATGCCAAATCAGTGTATTAGTCAAGCAGGGTTTTCTAAATATTTAAAAAAATGAATAGGACTATTTTACCACTTTGCTTTCAGCGTACGCTCTATTGTGATTTTTGCTGTCAAATGATAATACTTTTAATATGAAACAATGTATGAAAATTTTTAGATTTATTTTTGCGGCGATAATCGCAATTATTTTTTTAGGCTGCCCGTCAAGAAGCCCTGGCAGCTCTATAGAAATGGTGTTGGTTCCGGCTGGCAGTTTTATAATGGGCAGTGATGATCCTGATGATTTGGAGGCACAGCCTTCGCATCAAGTAACGTTAACTCAAAGTTTTTGGATAGGGAAATTTCCTGTAACACAAGAACAATTTGAAGCAGTTATGGGAACAAACCCCAGCCACTTTACAACAGCCAACGGCAGACCGCCTGCAGACGGTGAAACAGACGTTAGAAGACCTGTTGAATTTGTAAGATGGTATGAAACAATAATATTCGCAAACAAGCTTAGTATAAAAGATGGTTTTACTCCAGCGTATGAAGCGTTAAACGAAACAACAGGTGAATGGACGACAGATACATCCAGATGGGGAGAGATCCCTACCGGCGGCAGGAGAAGCACAAGGTGGGCAGTAAGAATAGTTCCCGGATCTACGGGTTATCGTTTACCAACTGAAGCACAGTGGGAATTTGCGGCAAGAGGCGGAGAAGGCTCACCCGGCGGCTTCATGTTTTCCGGCAGTAACAATGCCGATGAGGTTGCATGGCATTTAGGAAATAGCGGAGAAAAAACCCGAGAGGTAGGGCTCTTAAATCCTAACAGTTTAGGGATACATGACATGAGCGGAAACGTATGGGAATGGGCTTGGGATTGGTTTGGAAGTTACACAAGTACACACAAAATTGATCCTATGGGTCCTGCTTCCGGAGTTGACCGTGTAGTTCGCGGCGGCTCTTGGTTCGGCGGAGAACTGGGTCTTCGTCTGGCAGTTCGATTCAGGAACGAATCTTACCACAGATGGGGCGGCATAGGCTTCCGGCTGGTGCGCCCTTAGTTGTTTCCCTTATCCCCAAATCCCAATGAAACCTGTCAGGTATTTATAACCTGACAGGTGCAACCTTAAATTGTAGTCATTTCAATTACTCTATGATGCTTCTGAGGGTATCACTTAATGTGTAATCTCCGCCGCCTTCTGTGCGGGTAACGGCTGTTCCAAAAATCGGAGTGGAGAATCGTGTTAAATAGCTACTTAAAGTGGTTTCTGTTGGTGTTTCCGACACAGGCGGCAGATTTTTAAAATACAAAGCACCGTACCGTCTTAAACCGCTTCCAAGGAAAAATTCACGAAAAGCTGTTGTTGCCCAAACCGGAAGAAGATCTGATAAATCTAATATAAAAGGCACATAACTGCGTTCTGCGGCTGTGTTTACGATTTCGCGAGGCCAATGCAACCCAAAATTTCTTTCATCAAACATGACAGGAAACTGACCGGGTATGTCTGCAGGGAGGCCTGTAAAATCTTGAACCAAAAATGTCATATTTCCAATTACAACAAATGTAGCTCCGGTATATGCATCGGGATCAAAGCGCAAATTAGCTGAAAGCACAGTCCCGTGCCCGTTTTGTCTTGTGATAATCGTGCGTACAATTTGCCGCCTGATATTATCATTAACCATATTGCCGTCAGGACCCATAACTTGAAAATTTCTTTCCATAGTTAAATCCAGTTTTAGTTCTTCAAAAAGAAAATGTATAAAGTTAACAAAATTGATTGCACCTTCCTGCCAGAGAATTTTTTCAGGATCTTTCGGGTTTCCTTGATAATCTAAAAGCGGATTTCCATCTTCGTCTACAAAAAGACTGTCCGGGTATAATAATTCATCGCTTTCAAACCGTGTTAAGTATCGTGTATGCGGAGGGAAAGATTTATAACCTCCGCCCACATCGTTTAATTCAAATCCGTCAATTTCGTAGCGTTCTACAAGTTGCGTGAAATCTTGTAAAGACGGTATAATTGCGGCAATTTCCATTGTTCCAAAACCAAAGCCGCTTCCGGGTTCGCTGTCGGAATAATTACCGCTGCGTACCTCTACTAAAACTCTGATTCCTCTTGCACGAAGAGGTCTAATGTATATATCACTATTGTCTAAAATGTATTGTAAAGCAGGAGTCACTCTTAATCGAGCAGTCCCGCGAGGAAGCTTTTCCATATAAGCAAAACTTAAAATTACTGTATCAAAAAATTGAATGTTTACATCAGGATTAAATCTGTCACGAATAAAATAATCTTTAGCGTTAAGGGGGTTAAATTTTTCGACATCAATATGCAAAACCACCCCAACAGGATGAGCAGTTGGCCCAGAGGTTCCCATGAGTACCTTTGGAGGAATTGCCGGAAATACTTGAGTCGGATCTTTTCCGCTTCCAAGCTCAAGGCAGCCTAATAATAAAACAGCCGGAAAAACACAAATAATTCCAAAAATATTTTTCATGTATAGTCCTTTAAGTTTCTCCGAATTGCCGTTAAACAATTCGGAGAAACAATTTTTAAAAAGCGAAGTTGCTCGGAAACTAATGAATCATAGATTAGTATCTCGAGTTTCCGAACAACTCTAAAACTACCATTCTCTGCGGAAATCTCCACCTTCGCTTGTAAGAATGGTATCCATACCAAAAATAATGCGAGTTGCATAAGAAATGTACTCTTCTTTTGTTCTATTACGCGCACCGTTTGCAGTATTTGACAGACCGATAGATGACGGATTTAATCCATAAAAGAACATAAAGCCATAAGGGTTACCGGCATTAGATGCATTTCTCATGTTCGTTGCAAAAGTTGCAATGTCGTTATTCCCTTGCCATGTAAAACCCGGGAACGGCGGATTTGGTCTTCCTGCCTGATCTGCATAAGCGCCGCCGCCAACATCGATAGCGATTGGCGAGAACATAGACCTTGGAAGAGCATTAGGACTGGCATTATGGAATTGGTTATACCATGGCTGCATAGCATAGTCTATTGCCGCTTCCAATCTGGCAATTGTAACAGTTGCGTCAGTTGGATTAGTTCCACCCGGACCTGATGTAATATGACGTGAGTGACCAAACTCATACAATGCGATGATCGCATTTGGCATTGCAACTCTTGCAGCTTCAAGAACTCTTAAGAAAACAGCACCGCCTTCCTGCCACATTTGAGTTATGGCGGCATCTGCGGGAGCAGCTGTGAGGAAGTTACCCGCTTCAATTCCCACATCAGGGTTACGCCAAATAGTATAATTAAAAGGCCAAGCGGCAGTAAAAGCCGGGAATGCAATGACAGAGGTTGGAAGCATATCCGTGTTGGCACTTGCTCCGGGCGGGAAATCAGCTTTGTTAGCCCATTCATCGTCAAAGTCTACGCCGTCAAGACCAAAAGCTTCGACTTCACGCCTGACATCTTCGATAAATTCTGCAATCACTTGATCTACGGAAACGTCCGGGCGCATCCAGTCAACCATTGTGCCAAAGGAGATCCCGTCCCAATCGCCTAAAAGACCAAGAAGCACTTTTATGCCTTTATCTTGCAGAGGCTGAACATACCTTGCCCTGTTGTTAAGTATAAAACGGACATTTTCGTTAAAGTGAACGTGAGGTCCATTTTTCATACAACCATGAGGAGCACCTGCTAATGTTTCTGCGGCGCAGTTTCTTATCCTGAGGTTTGCCGCAAACAGAACAACATAATTGAACAAGAATGTACCGTCGTCCAAAATGTAAGAGCCGGCATTTAATGGATTATCATCGTTTACTTCTACATACACAAGAGTTCTTATCTCTTGGGTTGTAGGATTACCCGAGGCATCCAAATTGAATTTTGGTCTCATAATACCGCTAGCAGGAGCCATACCGGTTCTGCCTGTTACAGCACTACCAATTGCACCGCCAACACCGCCGGATTCTGCAACAACAAATGCATAGTAAAGTGTGTCCGGCAAGAGACCGGAAACAGCCTGGCTAAGCCTGTTCGGAAACACAGGATCTGCAACAGTTCCAGTTACTCTTGTAAATTCATCCTGCGGACGAGGAGGTCTGTTAAAGCGGCTAAAGTACAAGCGATAATGTGTTGCGTTTTCAACTCTGTCCCAAGCTATGTCCAGGTTACGGACAGTATTCGGAGGAGCTGTTACTGTTACATTTTGAACCATAGGAAGAGCAACAGGGCCGGGAGTAGCGTTCATGTAAGTATATCCGCGTTCTCCGTGTACGTTAGGCGCTCTTATCCATACCTGATAAGTTGTACCGTTTGTCAAACCTGTAATTGTAATGTTGGTAGAAAAATGAGGCCTTGGCTCACTGCCGGGAGCGCCCGCACCAATAACACCTGTTATCGGATCCGGCCCCCAGGGAATTGCATTTTCAAAGCGGGAATCCAATACGGTGTAAGGCTGTAACCAGCCTAAACCCATAGGCAGACCAACATTTACACCTTGTCTGGCGTGTGCAGCTAAAACGGCTTCTCCTTCTTCCCAACCTTCACCAAGATATGGGAAAGCATCCAAGAAAAACGGATCCTGATAAGCTTCAATCGCATCAGGTGTTCCAAGCTGGTTCATACCAATAACAGGTCTGCCGCCAGAGCCTAAATTCATACCATTGTTAGCACCGATGTGAAAGGTTCTCCAGGTGTCATTAAAGAAATCCCATGAATGGATCCCTATTGGGTTAGTTGGTGAGGAGTCAGCATAAACATGGAAACCCCATTGCCCTTCACCTTGTGTAGTTGAACCTTCTACAGGAATATGCCTTCTGGCAAATCTGTCAATGTGGGCAATTTCGCCTACCGGAATAACATAAACTTCGTACCAACCCACTCTGTCACGAAGATCCCACATAACTGTAAGAGTTCCATCAGATGGTTCGATTCTCATTTCTCTTACATAGTCGCCGCGCTCAAGGCCAAAGTATGTGATATCACGCGCGCCTTGACGCCCTGTATCTCCAGGTCCTGTAGCAGTTACGCCTCTGGTACTTCTTGTATAGACATCGCTAAAAACTCTGCCATGTTGGTTAACAGCTTCTATCCAGAAAAAGTAGTCAGAATCCATTTCCAGATTATTTATAAAGAACACTTGGTCGACTATACCAGTAGCACCAGGTGCAGCAGGTCTGATAGCTTCATTTGCCCAATATATGTTAAAGGTATCCGCTCCCAGCCCAAGCCATGTAAAGGAAATATTTGCCCTAATATGGGTTTCGTTTCCTACAATAGTGTCAAGAGCAGTTTGATTTGTTAAATCAACATCGGGAACAAAATGAAGCCCGTCTTGTATATTGTTTACTCTTGGAGCTTCCGGAGATAAAACGTTGGGCCTATAATGAACTGTAACAAATTGATAATCGTCAACAACATTTTCATGGTTAACAACAACTTTAACTGTACCTGCGGACTCTGTACGAACTGTCAATGACCATTCATTTCCGCTGCCAATCAAATGGACAGCTTCTTCTATGCTTCCGGTTCCGTTCGTTATTACAAAATCTGCTATATTCAAAGTTGAATTGAAATCATCAAAATGATCGAATACAAAAAGAATCGCTGTAGTTGAAGAAACTCCTGCGGTTCCGTTGGCAGTTGCTGTCCAGGTAGCGGGTGTCCATTCGCCTACAAAGAACACACTAACACTCTGCGGGCCAGTCTCTATGCCGGATCTGGGAATCTCTACTGTTACTAGACCACCTTCAGTCACGTCAATAGGGATAGTCCAGACTGCTCCGTTTTGTGACGACTCAAACGCACCGCTGCCAACAGACGCAACACCTGTAACTGTAATGTCGCTACTGGTAAGGTTATTCACTCTTGAGCCAAAAGTAATTTGTAAACCTGTTGTAGTAGCCTCAAAGTTTACACCGCCAACCTGTTCCAACGTCCATGTAATATCTTGCGGCGGCGGCGGGGGTGGTGGAGAAGGATCTGGACCACAAGCTCCCAGAACTAACAATATCGCAGCAAAAACTACGAAGCCTGCTAAAATATACCTTTTAGCTTTTTTTGTTCTTTGCATATTTTCCTCCTATGCAAAATAAATTTACTTTCAACCGAAAGAACCTTTCGGGAAAAGCACATTGTACTTGAGAGGCAACCCGGTTGGTTGCCTCTCAAGTCTTGCATTTTTTCGGTCAAAGCCCTGCAAAAATGCGATTTTTATAAAGAAGTTGTTCAGAAACTGAAGTTTCCGAACAACTCCATTAATTCCCTCTTTGCAGTCTTACTCTCAGCCCGATTGGTATCTGAAACATAGACAAAGTATCTACAGTATCTGCCGCTGTATTTCCGGAAGGAAATTCATTTACTCTTTCGTTTAATTCTTGATTTACAGTCCGCCATGTATATTGGTAAACAATCCCTGCCCAAGCCTCAACTGTGGAACCTAAACGAAAATTCGCTCTTGCTTCTACAGAAAAATAACTGTTTAACATTCTAAACTGAGGTGTTTCGTCTATACGAAGAAGGTTTCGTGCATAAAAAGTACCCTCTAACCCCGGTGTAAACTGGTACGAAATACCAAAACCGTTCCATAAAAATGTATGGTTTACGTTTGCAATATCAGCCGCTGCTGTGTCCGCCGATCTTAGTCCGTGATCCGTTAAAAGCGGATCCGGGCTGTGCAGGTTAAATATTCTGTAGTTTTTATCCGTCCAAAAACTAAAGTTGTGATCTGTCACTAAAGTAAGGCTGCCGTGCCTAAACCTTGCGGCAAAATTTATGCCGTGTTTAAAAACTTGCGGCATTACCGTTTGGAACGCAGATCCTGTTACAGCAGAAAAAGAAAATTCTTCCAGATATTGTACTAATATTCCGGCATAACCGATCGTAATTCCCAACGAGTCATCCCTAAAAGGGTAAAAACTCCCAAAACTTCCAAAAACATGGTTGGTTATTTCTGTATTTGCACCACGGGGAACAATAATGTCTTCTGCCTCAATGTATTGAAACAAGGTTTGGTCGATTTCGTGCTGCCAGATGTAAGACACGTTAAATCTTGCAATGTCCCCGATTATTGTTCCTATGTTCGCACCGTACTGCATCCGCTTACCGTAAACAGATCTCGCTGTAAATGAACCGGTTGGAAGGAATTGGAAACTTCCGTGGTCTCCGCCCAAATTAAGCGGATTTCCGCCGCCGGCAAAAGCAATTACAACAGGGGCAATTCCTCTTGAATCAAGATCTAGCTCGAATAAAATACCGCTTCCTTGAGTAATGTCATCGGGGTTTATGTTGCTGTCTATCGTAGGATTTTCCGACCCGACCGCTGCGACATTACGAACTCTGTCATCGTATACACGCAAACCTGCACCCGCTCCTTGCGAATTAGCAAAAGTAAAACGAATATCGTTGCCGGCTGTAACCTTAATCATATCATCAAAAAAACTAACCCACGCTCTAACGCCTCCAAGACCGCCCGAGTTAACAGAAAGAGTTCCCCCAAACCATTCGGCGTTGTAAGCAAAACCGACACTTGTACCATCAAGAACATTGATATTACCAAATGGGTAGTTATTTATTAGCGAATAACCGCTTCGGCGAAAACGCTGTACTTCGTCAGAAAAATTTGCCATTGTCATTTGAAACATATTACTGTTCATTTCTACCTGTGCGGTAAAACCCCGCTCAGTGTCAATTATCAGTACTTCATCCTGTTCGGCATGATCTACTGTTCCAAAAGCCTGACCAAAAATTTGGGAAAACGTTAAACCAAACAAAACCAACACTATTCCAATTTTTTTAAACATACTTACTCCTTCATACAAAAAAATATAAAGATCGTTTCAAAAGACTCGACAAATCAAATATATGAGAACAAAATCAGAAAGGCAAGGAATAAAATTCGATTTCGAATTTAGTGATGCTTTTTGAGCAAATAGTGTTGGTAAAATGAGCCTCTTGCAAAGACTGAAGTTTTGCAATTGCCTCAAATGATTTATTTTTTAGATGGGGGTTAATTAGTGTCTGTCCATAAAGTGGTTCTTTATGGACGACACTTTGTATTTTCTCACCTTTTTTTGCAAAAGGTTACGAAAGTACATCTTTCAAGGAAGTCTGTCTAAAATGCTCTGCATTTATAGACAGACTCTAATTATTCGTGTGAAGCAGTTTTTTTAATTCATTCCAAAATGTTCATCAATTTGACGCTGGGCTTCTGCCATTATTCTGTCAAAACCTACAGCCATCAGTTGTTCGATAATTTGAGGTATAAGCACATCAGGATTTGCAGCTCCTAATGTTAAGTCTACGGCAAACCTGTCCCAAACGCTGGTTGCATTAACCATTTCTATCATTACAGGTTCAAGATCCATATTAAAGCCCAGCACTGTCGATGGTGCAGCGGCTTCATTTTGAGCGCGTATTTCATCAAGGAATCCGGGGGGCATTGTATCCAGGGGAGTCAGGACAAAGAAATTACCCTGCTGAAAATTGGAAAGCGGCCAATCTGTCCGCAAACGCCTAATCAATGTTCCGTCTTCGATATACTCAAAATGTCTTCCTTCGATACCAACATGGAGCATATCCCGCAATTTTGTATCAGTGTTAACCAATTGCAGCAGACGCAAAGCATCGCCTTTATGCCTGGAATTAACATTGATAGCGTTCATTGAACCCTGAATCGAACCGGTAGAAATAGAAGGGCCAAAGAAAGGCACAGCTTCATATCTCTCCACGCCTTCGGTATCGGCAAACATATAAGCCACTGAAGGCCACGCCTGAGCCATGAAGAAAGGTCGTCCGATTGGAAGCTCGTCTACCAGATTTGCGTCAGGGTTTATGATACCGTCTCTGAACCATGAATACATAAATCTTAATTTTTCTTGAAGATCTTCTTCGAGTAATGTATTTATTACACGGCGTTCAGGATCGTCAAGCCTGACCCCCATGGGCGGCAAACTTGCGGAAAGTCCGTCGAAAATATCAAAAATGAAAGGATTACTGCCTCGAGCAAGCCGAAACGGGTGAAAGCGGGGGTCTGATTCGCCAGCTCTCATTTTACGAAATACATAATCAAGATATTCAAAATCCGTGCGGGTCAGGTCTATATCGTATTTATCAACAAAATAACCGTCCCAAAAGAAAAAGGCCGTTATAGCTGAATCTTTATAGGTAGGAATTGAAAAAATACGATTGTTGATTCTGACACCTTCCCATAATAAATCTGGAATAACTTCTAAAAGTTCAGGCGCATACTCCGGGATAAGATCCGTTAAATCCGCAAAAGCGCCAAGCCTTACAAAACGATTGTAAGTGCCTCCATCGACAAACATAATATCATAGTAAATCCCGGCATTGATCATTGTATTAAAACGCTGCGCAGCTTCTCCCCAGCCTGCAAGTCTTATATCAAGCCGTACACCGATTTTTTCTTCGATATAATCGGAAATAACTCTCATATCCCTGTTAAATCCTGCCTGACTCGTACCAACCATCCACCAGATAAGCGTAGGCGCACTCGGTTCCCTCTCACAAGCGGTAAAGGTAAATGCAACGGACATTAATACCGCACAAATAATCGCAACAGCCGTAATTTTTTTAGCTATCTTCATAAACTCTCCTAGATTTGATTTTTTTCAATCATATCTTACTCTGGTTATAACTGTTTGTAAAGGTTAATTATAAAAATTTTATGAAAAAAACCTCATTGTTAGCGAATTATCATCAATTCCATTGACATTAACTCCCAATACATGAAGAATACAAACATGAATATAATAAAAAACTTACCGCCCCTTCCAAACATTCCTTGGGAGGCTAAACCAAAATCATTTGACAAACGATCCCCTATGTGGCGTTATTCCGGGAATCCTGTTATCCCCCGAAACTTAACGGCACATTCAAACAGCATTTTTAACAGTGCTGTAGTTCCATTTGGGGACGGCTTTGCCGGAGTGTTCCGCTGTGATGATACTTCACGCCGCATGAACATTCATGCCGGAAAAAGCAAAGACGGTATCAACTGGGTTATCGAAGATAAACCAATTGATTTTATCAAAACAAATTCTGATCTGCCTGATTCTGAATATAAATACGATCCAAGAGTGGTTTATATCGACGGCCGCTGGTATGTCATTTGGTGCAATGGTTATCACGGCCCCTGCATTGGCATTGGTTACACCGATGATTTTGAAAAATTTTACATGATGGAAAATGTTACAATGCCCTTTAACCGCAACGGCGTTCTTTTCCCAAAAAAGATCAACGGGCGTTACGCAATACTTACCCGCCCCAGTGATTCCGGGCATACTCCATTTGGCGACATCATCTATTCGGAAAGTCCCGATCTTGAATTTTGGGGAAGACACCGCCATGTTATGTCCCCGACGCCTTTTGAAAAGAGCGCATGGCAATGCACAAAAATAGGAGCCGGGCCTGCTCCCATCGAAACCACCGAAGGCTGGCTTGTGATTTATCACGGCGTGTTAACAAGCTGTAATGGTTTTGTGTATGCTTTTGGCGGCGCATTACTCGACCTGGATAAACCCTGGCAGGTTATTGCCCGCAGCCGCCCTTACTTTATTTCTCCGCAGGAAACTTACGAATGTATGGGAGATGTACCCAATGTAACTTTCCCATGCGCCGCCCTTGCTGACGGAGCCACAGGACGGATAGCCGTTTATTACGGCTGTGCAGATACTGTAACATCTTTGGCATTCGGCATGGTGGACGAAATAGTTGATTTTATCAAAAAAAATCCTGTGTAAGGTAGGTTGTGAATAATCTCACCTTCGCAGGTTTATTGCCAGCTGTACTTCGCCAATGCTAATCCCTAGGCGAGAGGCGATTTCCTGCGGAGGCAAGCCTTCGTTAAGCAAAAGATCTATGTGTGAGCGAATTTGCTTTTTGGAAAGCGGCGGAGGCTTCGCAGCAAGCAGCGGCTCGGCAGGCTCAATAGGCGGCGTTTTTTTAGACGTTACTTTTTGAGATGTGTCAGTTTCAAATTGCGCTTCTATTAAAGACAATTGCGATGGAGGAGGAGGCGCATTTTCACGGGGTATAGTACTCAACCGAGATGAAATTTCGATTGTATCGGTTGGATAATTTTGCGGTGTGTTAATCCCGCCTGGAGAAGTACTCTCGGGAATACCCTGAGGAACATACAAAGCGTCACGAATCCCTTTTCCAAGACTTGTGTAAAGCGCTTCGGAGCCTTTGCTTTTTTCAAGTTCCTTTACATAAACAGCGATACGTTTATCAGCGTCTTCGATAACCTCGTTTAACTTCATTATTCGATCTTCGACTATCTGCGAATCTCTGTCGGTAACTCTGTCGATTTCCGCAATAAGCCTGATAAATTCATCACGGCGTTCGTCAAGGGTTGAACCTTTTGTTCGTTTTCTTATAAGCCAATGCAGATAAAAAAACATTATCAAACAAAGAGCAAAACTGACAATTGAAACAATAAATAATAGGTTCATGTAGTATTCCGTATTAATAACTTATATCTATTTTTTTTCCCAAAGCAGGCTCACGTAAAACAAAGCTTTCAGGTTCGTCGTTTTCATAGTCTTCTTCATTATTTTCATTTTTATTGCGGTTTTTATCATCATTGTTTTGCTTGTTTGAACGATCCTTTATTTTTTCCGTACCATCTCCCATGTCTTGGGTTTCATTCACCTGTTTATCAAGTTCATTTGTTTTCCGCAAAAACTGCGCTCCCTGCACTGACTGTGCAATTGCCTGACCCTCTCTCTGGGCGAGCTGCGCTCTCCCAACTTTATCAACTTGAGAAAAGAGTGTCTGTAGGTCAATTGGAGCTATAGCCATCCAGTCCCTTTTTTGCAAGCTCGTCAGGTTCTTCGTATTTGGTTGCCCTGATTAGCCCGTTTTCTAAAATAAATGTTACCGAACGGTATTCAGTATGCACATTTTCTTTTACATCACGAATTAATATTTTAACGCCCGGCCAAACTTTTGTAGAAGCCGATACTCTCCCGCATATTTCCATATCTTTCATGTAACCTTGGACTTTTTCAATTTCTTCGATTGTTTTTTTAAGGTCTTCGGTTAAGGTTTGCCGTCTGTCCATAAGTTCAGACATATACGCTTCTTTTTCTTCCGGCAAGCTCTTGCGTTGTTTTTTTGTATTGATCAGATTTTGCAGATCGAGCTTCATATCATCAAGTTCGCTTTCCGCAGATAATTTTAAAGTTAAAAGACGTTCAAGCTCTATTTTGCTGGTAGGATCAAAACCAACTTCGCAAGTTGTTTCTGTGCCGCTTGTGGAATTACCCAAAACCTTGGCGTTGATTTCTTCTCCGGCACGAAGCCTTCCGCCCATTATGTGAGCACGTTTGCCCATACAAATTATGCTCTTCAGCGCATCAACATAAGAATTGATAATACCATCGGTAACAACAACCATGTTACCGGCTTCTACATTGGCGTTTTCGATAAAACGAGACCAAATAGAACGCCCCGCACGTATTTTTCCGCCGCTTTTTCCGTTGATTCCCTGATAAATGATTATGTCACCTTCAGCATCAAGATCGGCTTTTCCGACAGAACCCTTAACTTCGATATTTCCCGCAGCTTTAACATAAAAGCCATCGTCAATATTCCCGTTGATCATAACCGTTCCAAGAAAGATGATATTTCCTGTTTTAAGATTAACATCACCGTCAACAGTATATACGGGCTCAACATTTATTTTGCCGCCTGCCAAAATAACCTGACCGTTTATATCCGCTATAATTGTATCATTATCTCCGGCATGAACATTGGTTCCAACAGGCAGTGGTATGTCGTGGCCTGCTCTTGCGGGAAGAATTTTTCCCGTAACAGTTTTTCCGTCAACTCCGTCTTGCGGCGGAATTTTTTTTGCAAGAACTTCATTTTGAACAACATTCTGAATAATATTTAGTTCCTTAAAATTTACCCGCCCGTTTGCCCCTTCTTTTAATTTGATTTTTGTTTGATCAACTTCAAAATTATAATGTATATAAGCGTCTTTGCCGTTCTGCGGCCTTAGTCCTTCGGCTGTTTCAATTTTTTCTTTGTAAACAGGCCTGTCAGCAATTGCGGTTAAAACATCTTCTTTTACACCATGATATACCCTGTGTTGAACAAGCAAACCTTTAAGAGCGTCTACCGGCAAGTCCGCACCGCCTTCTGTCGGCGGTTGAATTATCATAAAAACTTTCATTTCGGAATCATCGACTTCAACATACGCTATGCTGTCATTAGCCGGGTTATGATTATAATCAGCGACTTTTGCGTATTCACCGGAAGCTTGTTTTACAAGGTTTTCTACAGCTTCTGTATCGTAATCAGTTATATTTTTGTTATAAAGTGCCTGTAGTGCATAGGGAGAAAAAATTCTTTTGCCGCTTCCTTCGGGAGGAGTTACTTTAAGGTAAATTCCGTTTGGCCAGCGTTGAACAAAAGCGTCTCCGTCTTTTGATATAATTTCTTCTTCAATTGTTTCATCTTCGTCAAAGATGTCTTCATCTTTTTGTTTTTTCTTTTTAACCAGAATACGTTCATAAGCACGGATAACCCATTCTTTTTTTCCAGTTCCCATAAAACCTGACGAGCCTCTTTCAATTATTTCATACTCAAGGCGGCGAACATGAGTATTTAAAAGAGTTGCGGCTTCATTTACAGCAGCTTCCAGAGTGGAACCTGATACATCGACAGATCTGATTGCCCTATCCTGATCCAGATGCTGTTTAACAATTTCCTGCAACTGGACAAAATCGATCATAACAACCTCAGTATTGGGGCTGTCCGAAAAGTTGGTTACTTTTCGAACAGCCTTTGAATTTCCTCATATTTCTACGAAATATTGCGAAAATTCTTAAATTAAGGAAGATGTCCGAATAAGTTCCTAACTTTTCGGACA
>WQWD01000023.1 GCA_009785545.1 Treponema sp.
GTTTGATAATCTTTTGCTTGCAGCGAAATTTACACGATGATTTTTATGTAATATCACGCATTTTACTGAATATAATATTACATAATTATCTAAGTTAAAAAGGGGAAATTTTACATGACTGAACAAGAGGCACAAAAATTGAAACAAATCGATAAAAAACTAAAAGCCTTACATTCGCAGAAAAAAGAAATCACTACACGCGAAAAACAGCGCCAGCAAAAGGAATACGAAGCCCGTCTAATTCAAATCGGTACAGTGTCTGAAAAATATTTTAATCTTCAAAAAGTCCACCCCGCACATTTTGAACATTTTTTGAAAATATTTTTGACTTCGAAAAATATAGATAAATACATAACCCCCGCATGGCAACAAGTCCAGCGCATGAGCCAAGAAGCGAAAAATTCCCCAACAACATAATATCATGTTAGTCAAGAGCCTTTTTATTTATCCGCTTGCGATTTCCCAAATAATACCAGCTATAATAAAGATTAGATATGAAATCGTCCAAATAACCCAAGCGTTATTTACATAGATGCCAGGATTAGGGTCAAAGGTATCAGTATTTAATATCAGCGCAAAGACAAAGCCGAATACATATCCGATAACAGTACAAATCATTACTTTTTTTGCAAAAAATATTGAGGCAATGAGTATAATTATTGCGCCGAAAACAAGTAAATTAAACGACCACCCTCGTAAAAACTCCCATCGCAGAACTGCTATAATATCGTTGCTACTCAAAATATACCATAAAATATAGCATATCCACAACAAAGACACAGCTACCAATGCCCAAAGTACACTGTGTGTTATTGAATTTATAGTCGCATAATTTTTGATAGGTTTAGTATTGATTTTCGTCTTACGAGGGCGTACCAGCAATAAATACAACGGTATATATAAAATAGCCACCGCTGGAAAAATTATTGATATATATCCCATGACGCTAACTTCATATGATACTTGAATTCTCACGATATTCCAAAAACCAATAATAATGAGTAATATTGAAATTATTAGTTTAGATTTTTTTATTAGTCCCGTCCCACTTGCACTTCTCTTTTTCCTTGAGTTGCTCATGTAAACGCCTCCTAAATAAGTCGTGTATTTACCAAGGGCTATATAATTAATTATATAGCCCTTAGAAATAATCTTGATTAGCCTATCCAATACGAAGTTGCTGACCACCAAAGTGAACCAGTATTTGGTCTATAGAACCTTTGGTTAGAGGTGTTCCAACCGTCAAGCACTCGGAAAAATGTTATTCCAGTATTAGTATAATGACGGTAGCCTACTCCAACTATCCAGTGCCAACTGAACAATCCATTAGCCAACAAAATACCTACAGGTCTATTATTGGCAATAGCAGTACGATATTGTGCAACTGTTCCAATGCCTGAATGTCTAAGGGTAACATTGCGACTACGGAAATAATTTGTTGCACCAGGGGCAATCATCATTACCGGGCCGTTCCCAACATGAGTAGGGTGTATTGCTCTAAACGTATTATAAACATTGGTTATTCGCAAACTTTGGTGTCCTTGATTAGCGAAAATCATGGCTAAATTTGTTACTGCGACTGCACCACAATGATTTCTTGTATTACCATTGCTAAATGTGCTCATTACTACCGCCGAACCTGGTATGCCTGTGACGTGTCTATTAGTATGAGCTCCAGTTGGCAACCCTGTTATAGGAAGAAATCCCCAATCACTGCCACCGAAAGGTGTAATTATTTGTGTATTAAACCCATCTATTCGAGAACTCAATTCATTAATACTGAAATCAAGTTCTGTCATTTGCGGGTATAATGCACTTACTATTCCTCTTGCTTCGCTGTGTAAGTTCATAGTTGCTCTGTTGGGTTCGAGCAAATCTGGATAATTATCAAATAAACTTGCTATGCTTGCTTCGCTGATTCTTTCGTCAAACTGTGCCACTCCATTTTTATCAAAAACGTCAAATGGACTGTTGTAAACAATTACAGGATTGATTGACGAGTCCAAAATTTCACGAACGAAAGGATTGTCGCCCATGCCAAACTCTATTACAGTGGGATTATTAATATTATTATTTACCACTGCATAGCTACCTGAAGTGAAAGTAAGATAAAATGCGACAATATTGCTATTAATATCATGAAGCGGAATCATTTCTTTCAAATATGACTTTTCAGAGGTCATATTTTCTTCAGTCAAAACTGGACTTAGATATATTCCAGCAGTAATTAAGCTATCCATTACGCTCATATCTGTGGCTATAAACCTATCTCTGTTCCTATCAATTATCCTGTTGTCGTAAGAGATAGCACTGACTGGAAATACCAAAATAATCATTGCTATAACAAGTATTAAGCAAGTTGTTTTAAATAATCTTTTTTTAGCGTTCATAAAAATTCCTTTCCTATTAATAATTTTTAAAAATATGTTTTAAGCCCTCGAAATTAAAAATTATACTCCTTTCTTTTTTACTGCAATTTATGTTGTATTTGCGCTATTTTTATTGTATAAAAAAAACATTTCGTAATTAAAACATTTTTGTAAATTTTTTTAGTATTAAAAATTGGGAGTGATTAATACCAGATAGATACGATTTTGTAGGAACGAGTATTAATCGTCTGCGGGCGGTTGTTCACGCCCTTACATTGCCTCGTCTATCTCTTTTTAATTACTCCCGTGTGTTTAGAATTATATCATATTTCGTGGTTTTCTGCAATACTTTAAGTTATCAAACACGACCTAAACTCTGCGTTAAATTTCTTTAGTTAAATTTCTTTAGTGAATTTGTTTATAAAACTGTTAAAAAAATTCCTTGGTTGACTTTTCACTTTGTTTGTGATAAAATAGATTCATAAAACACGGAGGATTGCATGATTATTAACGAAGAAATTGAAAAAATAAAAGAGATTATAATAAACACTATACCGCTTGAAAGGCTTTATCTTTTCGGCTCGTATGCTTATGGAACGCCGGGCGAGGATAGCGACTATGATTTTTACGCCGTCGTCCCTGATAATAGCATACGCCCGCTTGAAGCCATTCAAAAAATTTACGGCGCGACTGATATGAAACGTAAGCCAATAGACGTTTTGGCGGGAACAACAGAAATATTTGAACGGCGGTCTAAATTATTGACAATGGAAAAAACTATTTCGGAGAAAGGGTTGGTATTATATGACAGACAACAATGATTTGGTCATGGAGTGGTACAAATTTGCCATGAGGGATTTTGATTCTGCAAAATATTTATGTGGTATGCACCCTAAACCGCTTGAAATTATTTGCTATCATTGCCAGCAATCAGTTGAGAAGTTTTTCAAAGGTTTTTTGGTTGCAAATAAAATCGAGCCTCCCAAAATTCATGACTTAGTTCAGTTGCGCATAATGTGTTCAGAAATAAAAAATGATTTTGAAGAATTAAAAGTTGTTAGCCAGTTTTTAACATCGTTCGGCTCGCAACCTCGCTATCCAAATGAGATAGAGATTTTTGAGCCCGACATGGAAAAAGCATTGCAAAGTGTGCAAGATACGATTGATTTTTTTGAGGCTAAAGGCATAAAGTTGAAGCCTGATTAGCGATGAAGAAAAAGTCAGCAATAACAAAAAAATCCTTGTCTAATATGATGATATAACATCATGGCAGGGGATTTTGTGTATTTTCTTGTTTGATGTTCAAAAATATTGTTTTTATACGATTTTCTTGCAATCAAATAAAACCTACATTTGAATTTAGCTTTTAAAAGCCTACAGGATTATTTTATCTTATAAATTCAACAATAAGCGTTCAAAAACAATAATTTTAAACAGTATCCATGCTTTTTATAACATTTGAGATAGTGCCTTTGCTCACGGCGTATTTATACGCCAATTTTGAGTAGCTATTTTTCTTCGGGTCGGCTGAATAGTCGGCTCTGATTTTTTCTTTGTCCTCTTTGGTTAAAGTCGGCGGCCGTCCGCTCTTGTTTCGGTTGCTTTCAGACAAGTAAACCTTTTCGTTATTTACCTGCTCGTTTAATCTCATAATCTCGTTCATCAGCTCTGCCTTTGAAACTTTTCGGCATACGCCACACGCGCTGATAATTTTTTCGCCAAGCTTTTTCCACCGCTCATCTTTTGGAGTATCGCATTTATAACAATATATTTCTTTCATAAATTACTCCTTATTTTCGTTTAATAATATTGTTATTATACACTTTTCGACAACTTTTGTCAAGTAGTTTGATGATAAAAAAGCTATAAATTTCACAAAATTTTAACAATAAGTAAATTGACCGACCAATTTATTTATGATATGCTGTCTGTATTGCTTGTATATACAAAAATAACCAAAAAAGGAATGATTGACATGAGAAAAAATGCACCGCTTACTAAACTTAAAAAATTAAACAAAAAATTACGCTCATACAGATTATCAGAAATCACACGCGAACAATTAAAGCGCATGTCGGCGTATGATGGAATTACAGAAACCGACCTTATTGTTTTAGCCATTGAGGAACTTTATATCAAAAATTATCATCGCAAAATGCCAAAACAGTTTCCGAACCTTAGAAAGACGGATTATTTGGTTATGTAATACGACCTTCCGGCTTAGCCCCCTTGATACTACCGCGTAGCGGTAGATTAGAACTAACCCCGATTACGCGGAAATCTCCAAGCCCTAAAAAACGCCTGAAAATGGCTGTCAAACAGCCTCCAAAACTCAATTAAATTTGCTATTTTGGGGGCTGATTTTTAAAAAGAAAGCGAGTGAAAATATACGTGTTAAAATTTAGACCGCCACCGAAAAAAACTTTCGAAAAAGTGATAGATGATATAGCCCAATCGACACGAAAACATTTGCGGGACGGGCACGATAGGGTTTCAAATAATAAAATGATTGTGAGATATTACAAGCGATATGCTAAAGAGCAAAAAGACCCTGTGTTGATTAACAAAGCGCACAACGTCCAAAATTGTTTTAAGTATATAACCAGCGACACTTATGAAATGCAAAAGGTAAAGAACGTCACAAAATGCACGCTGTGCCACGATTACAAGTTTTGCGCCAACTGCCTTAAAATGATACAAGACGCCCGAATTAACAAATATATGCCCATGCTCCGCGATAAACAAAAATATCTCTATCACATGACTATTACAAATCCAAATTGTTCAGAGGAAATGCTAAAACGTGATGTCGCCAAAATGTCTGAATGTTTCACGCACCTAATCGAAATTTTATCCTGTAAGACAAAAATTAAAGATGTCGATTTCAAGCAGTATAATTTCTTAGGGTGCATTAGAAGCCTTGAGGTCACATATAAAAGTAATCCGAAACATTCAGAATGTTATCACCCACATTATCATTGCGCGATATGCTTTGATTTAGATGATGAATCCGTTATAGATAACAAACATATTAAAAATGTGTATTCTCGCGATAAAAAGAACCCTGACAAAATCACTCTGTTTAGCGATTTCGAAGTGCTGATACAAAAATTATGGTATCTAATTTGGCACGGTATATCAGTAACCAAGAAAAATATCGAAAGCCAGAAGCTCGGTTATTCGTGCAAGGTTGACCGCTTCAAGAATAAAGACGCGGTTGAAATTTTTAAGTATATGACCAAAGTCACTGATGAAAAAGACAGAATGATGAAATATGAGCATTTTAAAGCTTTGTACACCGCGCTATATCGCAAGAAACAAATACAAGCCTATAAGTGTTTTTACAAGCCGGCTGATGGCGATGTTAGCAAGAATGATATTAAAGCCGTTGCCGATGAGGTGTACCAGCAAATTTTAGACTATTTGAACGAGATAGAGCGTCCTAAACAACAAGTTGACCTGATAAGTGACCTGTTGGAGGACGCTCGCCAATATAAAATTATTAGCCGAAGAAAATTATTGAAACGTCATTTAAAGGTCTTGGAATAAGTGCCCGCCAGCACTTATTTGGACGCTTGCATGTTATATTATAGCATAGATTTTCGTATTTTACAAGCGTATTCGCAAAAAAGCAATGAGAATTATGTAAATTTTCTATAAGTAGAATACTAAAATTTTTATTATTTCATGCGTTGATTTAAAAATCATAATATCTGCAAACTCTCCCGCGCCCGCTCTAACGCCCGCCGGGTGGGATTGCAGTACCGCTTCATCATGGTTATTTGCTCATTCCAGTCCTTATATTGCTCGTCAGGTAAGCGAAGCGCATAATCAACCCCTGTACCGTCAATCTTTTTAATAAAGTTCTGTCCCGAAATATCATTGTCAACGCACAAGACCGCCTTTGCGCCCGGCGCAAAAACTTTTAAACTATGTTCCAAAATATTGAGTTTAAGCCCCATCATCGAAATTAAAATACAATTTTTAAATCGCTCGCCTTTATGATAAGTTTTATAGTCAATATAGCTTAGTAAATCAATCGTCCCCTCAAAGAATAAGGCATAATCAAATTTATTGTCCTCTGAAAACCGAATATTAAAACCATAGCCGTATTTACTGCCGCCTGCAATGCCTTTAAATGGCTTGTTTGTTATGCCTTTAAGCTCCGCGCCGACTATTATGTTATGTTCATCATATATGGGAAAAATGGCGTTATTTGTGCCCTGTTCTTGGAATAATAATTTATTTCTTAAAAGAAAATCAACAATGCCTAAATTAATATTGCGCACTCTGTCCAAGTATCGCTCAACACCATCAGTTTTTCGATATGTAGAAATATCGCTCCAATTGAATGGTCGATTTCTGCGTGATGGTGCGTTTTCAACGTTGATGCTTGCCGAAGATGGCGCACCATTTGTCAACGCTGAAACAGCCTCTTTAAAGTTCATGCCCATATATCGCGTCAAATAATCAATCGCGTTCCCGCGCTCTTGCTTGCTATTCCAAACATACGCATTATCTGTAAACACAAGGCTATCATGCTCCGCGTGACGATACCGCCTCCCATCTGATACCAGCGGCACACCAACGCTAATCAAATAAGCCGCCAAATCAGCCTGTCGCGCTCGCCTAACATCTTCTTTCGAAATCGAACCTCTCTCGCCTATATCCCTATCCATTCCACGTCCCCTTTTTACCTGTCAAAAATTGTAAAATTATGTCTATATGATACCAATATAAATATTGTATCATGTAGAGTTCAAAAAATAAAGTGAAATTTGTAAAATTTTTACAAATAATTTTTGAGAATATAAAAAGTGCAGGTCAGCAAAAAAAGGTGAAATTGTCCACCTTAATTTAAAACTTACAGCATCATTCGTCGAATTTTCTTGGGGTTTAACTTTATCCCCTCATCACGTTTATTACTAAATTCTTCCAATGGATTAAATGTGTCAAAATCCCTTTTCAAATCGTCACTGAACATATTGACATACTCCCGAACAATCGTCATGCTTGAATGCCCTAACATCTTTTGAAGTCGGAAAACGTCCCCGCCGTTTAATATCCATTTTTTAGCAAATGTGTGACGGAACAAATGCAATGAAGTTTTGTTTACACCACGTTTTAAGTTATATTTGCGTATTGCCAATTTTAAACCGTTTTCTGATAAGCGAATCCCATTGACATTACAAAACAAGTAATCGTCGCCGTCGCCCTTTCTGTATTTCATGTAACCTTTTAGAACATCATGTAAAGTCTTGCTAATAGGAATTATTTGCTCGTTCCGATTTTTGGTTCGGCTTAATCTGATTGCTCCTGCGCCAAAGTCTACATCTTTGATTTTCAAATCACAAATTGTCCCCACTCGATTCCCTGTTGCAAGCAAATAATTAACAATCACCCAATTTCTGTATTCGGCGAAAGTTGTCTTGCTTATCGTGGGTTTTTTCAGTAAAATAGCGAGTTCCTCATCTGTATATGTTTCTTTGATTTTCTTCTCGGTTCGCAACATCGAAATTTGAAAGGGGGCGGTGTAGCCTAACTTCATAAAATAATAGCACATGGCGCGAAGTGCGCGGATATTGGTATTGATTGACGTGTCGTTGAGCGTGTTCTTATTTTTTAGGTGCGTTATGTATTCAAAAACAACATTCTCATCAATAGTATTACATAATTTGGTGCAATCGTAAAATTTCTCGAAAGCCTCCATGCAAATTTTATAAAATTCTATCGAATGTGGAGATAAATTTCGAGCTATGTTATAATTTTGATACTGCTCCATAGCCTTTAAAATTGTAACGTTATTTTCCTCGTAATTGTTGCTCTTTTCTAATTGTCCATAAAATTTCACGAAAATCACTCCATACTGTAAATTTTTATTTCTTTTACATTTACAATATGCTTTTAAAAAAGACACTATGATTAGGCAAAAATACCTAAAAAATCATAGTGTCTTGTCCAACTTTCATTTTTTGCCAAAACTCTTAAAAATACTGTGTTTTAGCGGTTTTGGTGAGCCATCGGGGTCTTGAACCCCGGACAACTTGATTAAAAGGTTCAAAAAATTGTCCACATAATTCCGACCCGCTTTATTAGCAGTATGTTATTTGATTTTTAGCATTAAGACACCATAATTAAGCATATCGTAAAATCGATTTTGATTTTATCATAGTTCTGTTAGTTTGTCAATAGTTTTTTAATAATAATTTAAATTTTATTCCCTTTCACGCTCAATAACAAATAAATCATTAGGCGCACAATCCAAAACCTTACAAAGTTTTTCGATAGTTTCAAGATATATCGCCGTGGATTCGTTGTTGCATAAACGGTTAACCGTTTCGTAATTGCTTTCTAACTCTTTAACAAGCCAGTAACGAGTTTTATTATTTTTGTCAAGTATTTCCTGAATATTTAAGTTAATCAACATAATCACCCCTAATAATTCTACAATAAAATTAGCTGGAGCGTAATTAAGTTGAATCTATAGTATAGATACATCTTGACTATTTTATCTGATTATGATGTAATAATTATGGAGAATATTGGTGAAAAAAGTAAAAAGGTACTTTGATATGTTTTGGTTAATTCTTGTGTTGATTATTATTAGTTTTCCTTTTGCCGCCCTTGTGATTTTCGGCGGGCTTCTTACTGGAATTTTCTTTATACTCGCCTTTTTGTTGATTGCTTTTATATGGATTTTGGTTGCGGTAAGTTGCATTGGTGGGATAGTTTTGTTCTTTAGCGGATTTGGGGGAAGAAACCTAAATGTTTCACAGCAATTATGGAAATTGTTTGGGTGCTGGTTAGGGGCGACGGCTTGCGGGTTCGTCGGGTACTGGCTTTCTCAATTGGCTTTGTTTTTATGGAGGCTTATCTTTCAATCGTAAATGATTTTTGAATCTTTGATTTTAATTTTAACAAAAGATTTTCAATTATGTTATAAAGTTTTTAAAAAAGCATATTTTACCTTTTTTTTGGTGGCGTTGTACAATAAGATAAAGGCAGTGCGAAAATATTCGAGGACGAAATCATGTCGAACCCATATAAAATATTGGAAGTCAGTGAAAATGCGACAGATAAAGAGATAAAAAGAGCACGAAACAGGCTTGTAAGCAAGTTTCATCCTGATAAACACCCGAATGTTGTCGAAGGTAGCGCGAAATATAATGAATTGCTAGAAAAAACGAAAGAAATAAATTGGGCGTACGAGGAAATTCAAAAACAACGTGTGGGTGAAAAACGGCGCGGGAGCGAGCAACAAAAGCAAGCCGATGAACAACACTGGCGCGATGAGCGAGAGCGTAAAGCGCGTGAAAGAGAAAAGGCGAGAGCGGAACGTGAGAAAAGAGAACGCGAGGCTGAAAAGCGTCGACGAGCAGAGCGAGAACGTCAAGAGTCGGCGGCGAAAGCGGAGCGTGAGAGGAAAGAGCGCGAATGGCAACGTGATTGGACAGGGCGAGAGCGCAAAGAGTGGGAAGAAGCGCGGCGCAAATGGGAATTTGAACGGCAAAAGTGGGAAAAAGAGCGGCGTGAATGGGAAGATGAACAGAGCCAACGGGGAACACGATGGACGAGCCGTTGGGAAAAATGGAATGCAATGTGGGAAAAAGAGCGCAAAGTTTGGGAGGACGAGGCGCAGAGATGGAAAACCGAACAACGTTGGTATGATGAGAAAGAGCGTCAAGAACACGAAGAAGCGACGGCGCGGGCTAAAGCGGAGCAGGAGGTGAAAGAACGCGAGGAAAAACGCCGTAGCGAAGAACGAGAGCGGCGCGAGCGTGAGGAGGCAGAGCAACGCCGACAGGAGGAGCAGAAGAGCAGGGAACGCGAGAAAGCCGAGCGGGAGCGTCGGGCGCAGGAACAAGCGGAGCGCGAACGCAAAGAGGGAGAAACGGTAGCGAAAGCTGAACAAGAACGTAAAGCGCGGGAAAGGGCAGAAGCGGAGCAACGCGAACGGGTATTTCAAGCTGAACAGCAAGAACGCGAACTATTATGGGCAGTCGAAAAAATTAGAGCAGGCGCACCAGCGCGAGATTTTGTAGTCATGTTCGGGAAATACAAGTGGCGCATACTTGATGTGAAAGATGATAGAGTGTTGATTATCACAGATGAGATTATAGAGCGTCAGGCGTGTCACGAAACCAAAATACCCCACGAAAAAAATGTTGAAATCACATGGAAGGATTGCACTTTACGAACATATTTGAACCAAGAGTTTTATAATAGCTTTACCGATGCAGAGAAAGTGAAAATTATCAACCTCTACAACAAGACCCCGACGAATCCATGGTTTACCCCAAAACGCCGTAAAAATATCATAGAATACACAGCCGATTGTATATTTTTGCTTAACCTAGAAGAAATTGTAAAATATTTCGGAGATAGCGGACAGTTAGATTACAGACCCAAAATGAGTTCCGCCGAAAAATCTATTTGGGATTACTGGTATAAAACCGCTAAAAGAGAACATCGAAAAGAATTTAAAGCTCTTGGGTTTCCTAAAAAAGCCTTTTTTATTATGGACGACTTTAATCTGCGCAGAGTAGCGAAACATAATCAAAAAGCGCATTGGTGGTGGTTGCGCTCGTCCGGCGGTGATAATCAGTCAGTTGCGAATGTTTACGGCGACAGCATTATCGGCGGTGAGGGTCTGATTTCAATGAGTGGAGAGCGTGCAACTTTTGGGGAGGGCGGTGTCCGTCCGGCTTTGTGGTTACATTTGGGGGAGCGATACTCGCAAAATATGGAAAAGCCGTCATCTCAAATTTCAGAAGAAATTGTGCGCAATGCCACGCGGGAGTATATGGAGGCAACAGGGCGAGTTATTGATAATTTCACACAACAGGATAAAGACATTGTATTTGAACGAGTTCAAATGGATTTAATGAGTTATGCAAACGCTTATAATTCAAGATACGAGAAGATTTAATTTAACTTAAGCTTAACAAAAGGTATTTTTTATGGATAAGAACGCAGTAAACAAAAAGGCAAATTTGCATTATGATAATCGCGATTTTAAGCAAGCGGAAAAATATTATCTTGAAGCCGCAAGTCAAAATTGTGAAAAATCAATGTATAGACTGTATTGCACGTATATCGAGGGCAAAAAAGGTGTGCGCAAGGACACTGAAACGGCTATAAAGTGGCTTTTTAAAGCCGTCGAGAAAGGATATGCGCCCGCTCAATGCAATTTGGGTGAGGAATATCTTTTAGGCGGCAACTTAACTAAAAACTCTGAAAAAGCATTAGAATGTTTTCATAAAGCGGCTAAACAGGGGGACGCAGGAGCGCAATTTAATTTAGGCTGTATTTATGATGAGGGACAAATCGTTCCGCCGGACTACGCACAAGCCGTCAAGTGGTACACTTTGGCGGTGGAGCAGGGATATGATTTGGCGTTCAATAATTTAAGTTTGATATACAGAGAGGGGCGACCGAATGTTTTAAAAAATCTTGAAAAATCAAAAGAATTATCTGCAAAAGGGGCGAAATTAGGCGATAAATTGGCTCGTCGTAATTTGAATATGACTAATTGGAAAAGTCAATTAATTCCGTATCTTCTTTTAGGATTGATTGTAATATCTCCATATTTAGTTGTGCTTTTTGGGACAGATATAATTCACGATTTATGGGCAGACGGCGCATATTACGCCAGCGTTCCAGCGTTCTTGCTTGCAATTGCTCCGCTGGCGGGGTTCGTGGCCGTCGCGTATATCATAATTCGCGCGTTAAATTTATTAATCCACACGTTCACGTTTATGTTTTATTTCTTCTTCGTTTGCGGGATTTTAAACATAATCCAGACGATAACAATTTTTAAGTGTAAAGCCCAACTTTATGGCGGCGATGGTTAGGAAAGTTTTCAAGCTAAACATAATTTTTTCCTCATTTTTTAATTCATCGTTCGATTTCTAACCCTGATTCGCGGTCAACCTCCATTTCGTGCCCCGTGATTTCTTTATAGTCGTCGGGTGTTATTTTGTTCAAATAATGTTCGCTTTCGATGATTAACAATTGCTCGGCGGGGCTGGACGGCATGGGTGATTTTAGTGCGCCGTCAAGTTCATGCTCGCTAAAAAATCCAGCGCGAACGGCATTGATTTTTAATGTTTTGTATTGGATTTCGGTTTCGTTCTGTTGGGATTTTAAAGATGATAAACTTTCGCTATCTGTTTCTTCGGAAATGCGCTTGGATAATTTGATATGCTGATTTTTATCGCTTAATAATTCTTGTTTGATGATGTCTTTATTTATCAAGCCCTTTTCGTTGCCCGTTGCTGGGTCGATTGCCATGATGTCGCTGACTTCTCTATTGTGCGGGTCGGTCAATTTCTCTGCTAATATTCGTCGTTCAATTCTCGCCCAAACGCTTTGCGCGTATTCGTGTTCCGACGCTCCATCACGACGCAGGTCTGTTCCCTCGATTACGTGAATTTGTCCAGCCGCTTGCTCGGCAAATGATTTTGAACAAGCGTCCCAAAATTCTTGTTCTTCTAATTTTGTTGTGCCGTATTTTATTGTTATAGCCCCATCTTCAAGTTCAAATTCGACTCCACCCGTTTCAAGTTCTTCACGATGTTCGAGCAACTTCATTTCAAGAGTTTTTAAGACCTTTTCTTCGGCGATACTTTTCGCGTTTGCTTCGTCACCAATCCCATCAGTTCGACCATGCCAAAAACACGCCTCGTCCGGCTCGATTTCAAAACAACGAGCATATTTATTTACATCAAATTTCACGTTTCTTTTTATCCTTATTTTACCAAACTGCTAAATTTTCGCCTTGTTTTTTTCCCTCGCTTATTATATAAGCGATTACTTCATCTTTTATGTTGTCGTCAATCGGTTCTGTGCGAAAATTTTTTTCTTCGATTTGAAACAGCCAATTTACATCATTTTTCTTAAACGCAAACGTGTCTGTGTCAATTTCGTTTTCACCTCTGACGCTGATTTTTTTCCCTGCAAACTTGTCATTTTCTTCAAAGTGGATTTTAAGACGATTATGCCAATACTCAATCTTCATCAAAAACGCCCCCTTTTCTGCTTATTATATCACACTTTTCAGGATATTGCAAGCAAAATTTAAACATTTATCGTTCGATTTCAAAACTTCTTTCGCGGGTGCGGGTAATCTCATGTTCGCGCTCAATCTCTGGAATTAATTTTTTTTGCTGTCCCGCTAATTTTTGATATTCGCTTTCGGGGATATAATTCAAATCTCGCTCCGCGTGGATAATCAATAAATGCTCGCTGATTTCTGGTGGGGGTGTGGTGTGTTTTAAATTGCGTTCGATTTCGTCATTATCTAAAAAATAATGTTGTCCGGCGGTGATTTTCAATTTTTGATACTCGAATTTTGTTGCGCGTTGTTGGTCTTTTAAATCATGTGATTTTTTTGCGCCGTCCTCACTCTCAATTTCTCGCGAAATATTTATGTATTCATCTTTGATTTTGTTGAGATTACTCTTAATAATTTCGCGATTCATATCGCCGACAAGGGTCTTTGTGCCCTGTTTCTCGAGCACGTGGGCTTCGTGTCCCATGTGGACGGTCGGCGTTCGGTCAATTTTTTGCTCTTCAAAACTGCGGTGGTCGATTGTTTCGACACCCTTTTCGGTCAATCTTTCATTGCACACATCAGCCCAGTTTTCGCGCCATTCGCGCAACGCTGAAACCTTGTTCCATTCGCGACTTTTAACTTTATTCTCGAACCCATTTTCGCCAATGTCCCGCACTGTCAACAAAATATGTGCGTGGGGGTTGCCGTCCCCTTTATCGTGGATTGAAAAGTCAGCGCACATTCCGCGATTTGTAAAATTATTTTTAACAAAATTTTCGATTACATTAATCTGCTCATCAAAGTCAAATTCGCGCGGAATAGATACTTCAACCTCACGCGCCAGTTGTGCATCGCGCCGAACTTCTTTTTGCTCCACAGCGTTCCATAAAGTTTCGCGGTCTTTGAACTCGGCGGGTGCGTTTTCGGGGAGGAAAATATTTGTATAAACTATTCCAGATTTTGACGTAAAATCGTGCGTCAGATTATGGCGTTGGTCACCCAAAATGTCGCCCGCGCGATAGGCCGCTGAACCGACTATCGAACGCACCCTGACAACTCCGCCGGACGTGTATGCGGACGCGCTCGTTGCCGTGCGCCCGCGGGCGCGTCCAATAATTTTTGCGTGAAGGTGGTATATAGCCATGTTTTACCTCTTGCGGGACAGCAAAAAAACTAAATTTTTATACGAGTTTCTACTATTTAAATAAGGTGTAATTTACGACAAAATTTTGGTGATTATTTATCACTATTATTTTATTTTATCATCAAGGGAAATATTAACAATGTCACGAAAAACTTTTTTTAGATGTTGAGCTTGTCTTTGCTCACAAAGAAGAAGCCGCGCCGCCAAACAGATTGTACCGCTTCTGTGTTTATACGCAAACGTCGCACACGCACACATCGCAGAGCGATGTATAAGTGCACCTTTGTCGTAATTTGGGATTTTCGTTTGCCGACCTGCCGGAGCGCAACGCGCGGAGGTGGTGGCAAGCGGGAATCCCAAATTACGACCGGGTGGAACGGAAGAATGTTTGACGGCTGGAGCAATGACGGCGCATTGTGCCGTCATGCGGAAGTCGGCGAACATTCTGGAGTGTAGCCCGGCAACCACGGCACAATCTTTTTGGCGGCGCACCTTCTTCTTTCGGGGTTTGATAATCTTTTGCTTGCAGCGAAATTTACACGATGATTTTTATGTAATATCACGCATTTTACTGAATATAATATTACATAATTATCTAAGTTAAAAAGGGGAAATTTTACATGACTGAA
>WQWD01000024.1 GCA_009785545.1 Treponema sp.
ATCTCCATACTTTTTTTTTATACTAATATTTTTTTTATTTTTATCTCCACGACCACCTGACGTCGCGGGCCGGGGGGGCGTATTAATCTTTGTCTGACAAACTGCTGTTTTCTAGCCATATGTAGAATTATACAATTTCATCGTAGAAATAGTCAAGCATAATTGCAAAGTACGCAAAAGTGACAGATACTCCTTTGGAATTTGACAAATAATTAAAAATA
Organism: Treponema sp.; assembly: GCA_009785545.1. Lineage (GTDB taxonomy): Bacteria > Spirochaetota > Spirochaetia > Treponematales > Breznakiellaceae > WQXQ01. The sequence goes on from WQWD01000024.1 coordinate 222, forward strand.
GTATACATTATCAATATGGGAAATAAAAAGGAAAAATTAAGCTTTTTCTTGGTTATAATCGCAATTTTTCTCTATCTGGCTTCTTGCCGATCCGTGCCGGAAACTGTAGATACCGTAATTATACGGACAGATATGAATTACGAGGAAAACTTTTTTGACCCCGCAACAATTAGCTATGAGCACTTTGTCTCTACAAAAGAAGATGTGCAAGAATTTATCGAAATGTTGAATCAATTAATCCGAAACAGGGATTATGAGGCATGGAAGTCGCATTTATCGCCGGGATATCTGGAGGCTATCACGTCAGAAGAAAATTTAAGGCGTCTATCAGGGCTTCCGGCAATGAGGATGCGGAGAATTGTATTAAGAACTTCGCAGGATTATTTCAATCATGTCGTTGTTCCTGCCCGTGCCAATCTTCGCTGCGATGATATAGAATTTATCGGCGAAAACAGGGTCAGAGCATTTACAATCAGAACAAATAGAGCCGGCGAAGAACATCGAGAAATTCTTTATAATCTTGAAAGAGTCGGTAATACATGGATAATAATTAATTGAAGGAGAATATATGATTTCATTTAAACGCTTTTTTATTATGGTAACAGCAGTCTTGTTTATTGCTTCAACAGTGTTCGCTCAAACTGGTCAAAGAAGAGAATTGACCGTTGAGGAATCCTATTTACAGGAAGCAATTGAGTTAATGATTATCAGGGAAACAGCAAGATCCAGAACCAGAGAACAAAAAATGATTTCACTGGAATTTATCAGAGAAGCTCTTGATCGCGGGAATACACATGACGAAATACGTCAGACACTCGCGTTTCTTGCCGAAGAAAGCAGAAGGTCTATCGTCATAGAATCCGGAAGAATCGTAAACAATTTTCCTGATGTAAGACGTCAGGCAGTCAGATTGCTGGGACAAGTCGGCACAGAAGAAGCGGCACAGTCTCTTCGTGAAGCTTTGTTGGTAGAAAATGAGCCTATGGTCATTCAGGAAGCGATAAGATCTCTTGGCATAATCGGAGAAAATGAAGATAACCAAACAGTTCTTCACATTGCTTGGGTTTTTGAACGTTTTGATAATTTAAACCCGGATAACCTTATGGCACTTTCCATTATAGATGCGTTTGAAAATATCGCAAGAACAAATAATGGCTTGACAGCGCCGGAAGCGATCAGGACATTATTCAGAATCAGCGAAGGTTCATACATAACCCCGGTGAGAGAACGGGCAAGACAGCTTCTTGCTGATTTACGTTCATACGGCAACTAACATTTGGTCAGATCAAACAGGAGTAGTTTTTATTGGGTTTCCTGTTTGATTTTAAACGAAAAAAAATATTTGCTCTTGTTGGGGAAAGCGGTACAGGTAAAAGCTTTAGATCTAAGCTTGTTGCTCAAAGATACAATATTGACTTTATCATAGATGATGGTCTTTTGATCAGAAACCACCGTATTCTTGCCGGTCAATCAGCTAAAAAAGAAAACTCATTTCTTGCCGCAGTCAAAATCGCTCTGTTTGATAAAAAACCTCACAGAGACGAAGTTGCACGCAGATTGCAAAATGAACATTACAAACGAGTTCTGATATTAGGGACTTCGGAAAAAATGGTTAAAAAAATCGCTGTCCGCCTTCAGCTTCCCCTTCCTTCAAAAATGATTAAAATCGAAGATATTACAACACAGGAAGATATAGAAAAAGCGGTAAGATCAAGACGTATCGAAGGTAAACACGTAATTCCTGTTCCGTCTATCGAAGTAAAAAAAAGCTACTCAAACATTTTTTTAAACACGATAGAAATATTCAGGCGCAGAAACACGTCTGCTACCATTCCGACTCTCACAATCCCTACTCTGCATGAAAAATCAATTGTAAGACCAGAGTATTCAAAACGTGAAAGAGTGATCATTTCCGATTTGGCGTTAAACCTTTTAGTAATTAACTGTGCCGAGGAATTCAACAAAGATATAAAAATTAAAAAAATCCTTGTTAAGATCACCGAAATGGGCTATCGTTTGGTAATCACAATCGATGTACCTTACGGCATTCAGCTTGGCGGTAACATTCAGGAAATGCAAAAATACATTATCGAGGACATCGAAAAATACACAGGGATTTTAATCGAAGAGGTTAACATAATTATCGATAAAACTGCGGACTAATTAGTGTCTGTCCATAAAGTGGTTCTTTATGGACGACACTTTGTATTTTCTCACCTTTTTTTGCAAAAAGGCTATGAAAATACTGCTTTTAAGGTTGTCTGTCTAAAATGCCCTGCATTTATAGACAGACTCTAATTAGAGTCTGTCGTGGTATTCATGGCTTCTTTACTTGACTTCTTGCGCCTTTTACGTTTGCGTTTTGGTTTAGCCAAGCCATTCTCAACCTCAGCAGGTATGGGCAGGGTTTTCTTAATTGTTATGCCTCGGCTTGAAAGAAACTTTTTCACCGCAGTTTCCAATTCAAAACGAGGGGGATTCATCGGAAGAATAAAATTTCTGGCAAGCTTATAAATGTCTTTGAAGTGTTCTACCTGCACCGATTTCCAATCTGTAACGCTGTCAAGATAATCATAAAAAAGAGCGCCAAGCGCCTGACCACGCCGATTTTCACAAACCGCAAGAGCGGTTAAGCTTTGCATATAATTTTTTTTGAACTTAGCGTCTTTTCGCATAAGAAAAGACGCACCCGGTTGAAGGAAAACATACAATCCCATTTTATCCAATAGCTCAACTATGGAAGCTGCTTTTTCGGAATGTATGATCTTAAATATTTCTTCGGTAAGCCGTGAAGGTGAAACCCCAGCTAGCAGGCTCGATTGTCCGGCAATTTTCATTCTAAGATTTAATGGCAGTGAAAAATCTGTTTTTGCCGCATATTTTACCGCCCGAATCATTCTTACAGGATCGTCTGTAAATATTTCAGACATAGCGATAATCGGCTTTATAACTTTTCTTTTTATATCGTTCATCCCGCCGATATAATCAACTACAATTTGCTGCTCGGGATCGTAAAATAGTGCGTTTAACGTAAAATCACGGCGTTTAACATCTTCTTCGATTTCGCCGAAAGTATTACTGGTGCTTCCATCCTTCATTGAGCGGAAAGTAGAAACTTCAAAAATTCGCTGGCCAAAATAAACATGAACAAGGCGAAACCTCCGTCCTATAATTCTGGAATTACGAAATATTTTTTTGATCCGAACAGGGCTTGCCGCACTGACAATGTCAAAGTCTTTTGGTTTTTTTCCAAGAATTAAATCACGTACAGCACCGCCTACTATGTAAGTATCGTAACCGGCTTTTTTTAATTTCTTAATAATACCGATAGCTTCGCTGTCAATATCGGCAAAATTTATGCCGTGCTCATTTGACGTGTAAATTACAGCTTTTTTTTCAAGTTTGCCGCCTTTTGCGACTGAATATCTATATCTCATTTAAATTTCTTGCTGTTTTAACAGCACACTTTATTTATCCACGCAATTAAGTTATCAATTACTTCATCACGATTGGTTTCATTTAAGGGTTCATGCCTGGCTCCGGGATACAATACAAACTCACAATTATCTATTCCAAGCATTCGATATTCGTTAACAAGATTTGTCGGGGTTTTACCCATACCACCCACAGGATCGGCGCTTCCGGAAAAAACATAAATCGGTAAAGAACGATCTATCCTTGCCATCGCTTCAGGGCGGTGGATGTTGTAAAGTATTTTTGTTAAATCTCTGTAAAAACCTGTAGAACAGAGAAAGCCGCAAAGCGGATCCGCAATATATTTATCGACTTCCTTTTCGTCACGGTTAAGCCAGTCAACAGCCGTGCGATTTGGCTTGAACGCTTTGTTATAAGAACCATCACCCAACGATCTGGCAAAGCGAGAACCATTACGCTGCCCTTTAAGAGCTGCCAAAAGTGACATAATCGGAACTCCGGCTTTTACCATAAAATCGCCGGGGCCTTTGGTTCCAGAAAGAATACAGCCATTAATTTTTGAGCCATTAGAACTGCCGTGATTTGAATACTCTATATAATTCTGAGCAATGAAAGATCCCCAAGAATGACCAAGCAGAAAAAGCGGCGTTTTTACGGTTTTTCGGATTTCTTCGTTGATGGCATGAATATCGGCAGTAACACGAACAAACCCGTTACCATCGCCTGTGTGCCCTAAAAGCCCTCCCCTCTCCGGTTTATTCACGGTAAGGTCGGCAGTTTTCCCGTGTCCGCGTTGATCCGCCGCCCATACCTCAATTCCAAAAGCGGTGAGCTTTTCGGCAAGATGACGGTATCGCAAAGCGTGTTCCGCCATACCATGAATAATGTGAACAACCGCTCTTGCAGCTTGTGCCACAGTGCCATCAACAGGCGACCAGCGATAAAGATAGAGTTTGGTCCCATCGTGAGTTTCAAAATAGGATTCATTCTGAACCATATTGATATTGTAGCGGATTTATCGACTTGTGGCAATGATACAAATCATGATATAAACCAGCTTCTGAGCAGCCCTATTCTACCTTTTAAAAACCGCCAAGCTTTCAACATGAGCCGTCTGCGGGTAAAAATCAAAAAACATAAGCTCTTTTAGTTCATAACCGCCTTTAACAAGGATTTTTGCGTCTCGGGCTAAGGAGGCGGCGTCACAGGAAACGTAGGCTAACAAGGGAATATCGCCAAGCGCTAAAGCATTCACCAACTTAGGCGATAACCCCGCTCTTGGCGGATCAACTACAGCAAAGCCAATGCCGCCCCCGCCGCCGCTCTGCGGTGTCTGCCGCAGGAAAGTATTCTGCCATTCCGTGTCTCTTAACGCAAAAAACTCAACTTCAAAACTTCTCAGATTTTCCCGGGCAAGGCTGACGGCGGCTTTATTTTCCTCCGCAAGAATAATGCTTGGAAACAAATCTCCCAAAAAAGAAGCAAACGTACCAATACCGCAGTATAAATCCGCCATCGGCAGGCTGCGATCCGCAACTTCGGCAATTTTACGCAATTCAAAAATAAGTTTTTCCAGCATGACAACATTACTTTGGAAAAACAATCCTGCATCAAGTTTTATTTCTTTATCAAAAAGTTTTATTTTACCTTTCTGCCAGCCGCCTTCACTTAACAAAACATCATCTTTGGAAAAAACGTTAAAACGATCTTTGCCGGGAGGGAGGCAAATAGACTTAAAAGCATTTCTGATACCCGGCACTGCCACAGGACAATCTGAAACAGCGATTATATCTTTTCCGCTGCGGCTTTTCAAACCAAAACGAGCACTATCACTTTTTGCTTTTTCCCGTAAACAGTGAAACTGCATTCTGTTACGGTATTCCCAAGTCGGTGAAGGAAAAACTTTAAAAGGAGGCGTAACAATTCCGCCAATCCGTAAAAATGTTTCTTTTAAAATGTTTTCTTTGATTTGAATCTGCGCATTATAATCGATATGCGCTAAATTGCACCCTCCGCATTTGCCGTAAAAAGCGCAAATGCTCTCTACCCGAACGGGGGAAGGTTCAATAATTTCCAGCAGCTCTGCTATTGACCAAGTGTTGTGTTCTTCGATAACCCGGCAAAGAACAGTTTCATTTGGAGCACCACCCGGAACGAAGAAGGTTTTTCCTTCAAGCCGTCCAAAGGCATCTCCCGCAGATGTGATGTTTTCAAGGTACAGTTTACAGATGTCGCCAATTGCCATGTTTGTATTGTATCAGTAAATGCCGGCAGTCTCAATCTTTGTGAAAGACACTGTACAGGCATATAACATTAGCAGGCGGTTTTTCGCAGTCCGCCTGCCAATGATTGCGCCTAACGCCTAACTACGCAAAAAGCTGATCTATATCTTTTTTGTATACTTCAGAAATATAATGACGTTTGTAGTCCATTTTACCGGAAAGTTCTTTCCCGGGTTCAAACGGTTTGACAACCGGCACAGAACGGGAAATCATCTCCCAAACGCGGAAGCCGTTTTTTGGGTTTACTCTTTCGTTTATCTCAGATTGGATAAGAGCGCCGATTTCCTTAGATTTTATCAATTCTTCGTGATCTTTGTAAGCGATACCTTTTTCTTTTGCGTACGCCTCGATATTTTCCAGGTTGGGAACAATAAGCGCGCCAAGCAACTTTCGCCCCATTACTACAGCGTGATCGATATAAACCGAATCTCTGATTTTGTTTTCGATGGGGACAGGCTCAACGTTTTCTCCGCCCATCAGAACGACTGTGTCTTTCGCACGGCCGGTAAGCTGTAATTCACCTTTCCATGTTTTACGGCCAAGATCGCCGGTATTAAACCAGCCGTTAGCATCAATAACCCTTTTGGTATCTTCGGGTCTTTTGTAATAACCTTTCATAATCTGCGGACCGCGAGTATACACAACGCCTTGCTCTCCGGGGCCTACTTCTTTGTCGGTTTCTTTATCACGAATTGAAATTTTCATGTTGGGAAACTCAGGGCCAACCGTTGAAGGAACAGGGTGTTTGTAAAGACGCACACCCAATACCGGAGCGGTTTCGGTAAGACCATAACCTTCAAGTATTTTTACACCGGCGGCGGCATAAAATTTGTCAACGGCTGCAGGCAACGCAGCACCGCCGGAAATACCGGCTTTAAATCTGCCGCCAAAAAGTTTATGAATTTTTTTGAAAACCAAAGCGTGAGCAATGCCTCTAAGCGGAGTAAAAAGCAAAAACGGAATAAACGCTACAATGGCATCACATACAACGCAGCGCCTCTTGAATTGAGGAATCCTGCCAAGAAGCATATTTTTAAAATGTTGATGAGTCGATGCAATTGACACAAAAAGGTTTAAAGCTTTGAGTTTCCCATTTGCTGCGGCATTTTGATAAACTTTGTTACGCAAAGCTTCCCACAAACGCGGAACTGCGGTCATCCAGTGAGGGCGAACTTTTTGAAAGTCGGCAATCATGATCGGCCCAACGGGCTTTGAGTAAGCTAACGAAGAAGCTGAATCAAGTGCAATATATTGAACCATACGTTCAAAGATATGCCAAACAGGTAATACTGTAAGCCAAACTTCGCCTGGTGAAAAACCTATTATCGGTGCGGCGTTTAACGGCTGATTTAAAATATTACCGTGAGTAAGCATTACACCTTTTGGCTCACCTGTAGTTCCCGAAGTAAAGATAATTGTAGCTACATCATCGCTCTGACCTTTTTCAAGTTCCGCTTCAATTGCAGAAGTGCCTTCTCTGGCGACTATGTCTTTGCCCTTCTCCATTATTTCCTTGTAAGAAGTCAGACGGATACCGGAAAGCGCGGAGGAATACTGACCTTTATCAAATTCATTGTCAATAAGAATGAAAGTGGACAAGTCCGGCATTTTATCCCGAAGCGGAAGTATTTTTGCCATTTGCGCTTCGTTTTCCAGAACAACTGTTTTGCAGTCTCCAAACGAAAGAATATACGCTAATTCTTCCGCCATTGTATCACAGCCTCGAGGTACATCCGCCGCTCCTAAAGTAAGCAGACTTAAATCGATAACAAACCATTCCTTTCGGTTATCCGAAACGAATCCGACGTGATCGCCTCGCTTAATGCCAAGGTCGAGCAATCCGGCAGCAAAGGCGGTAACTTCATTGTACAGTTGAGCAAAAGTGGTGGGTTGGAAAACCTCATCTTTGTCTTTACTTAACTGTGCAATCTCATTGGGGTAAGCCCGGGCGTTTTTAACAAGAATCCGGGGTAGTGTTGTAATTTCCATAACTGACAGTATAACATATTTTGGAAATTTGTCAAGCATGAAATTATAACAATTAAAAATACAGGGGGGTGACAGTCACCTTTCACCGCATTATAATTGAAATGATGCGCTCTACCATAATAAAAAGTGTTTTTTTGATTTTTGCGGTAACGCACATTTACGCTCAAAGCGTTGAAAGGGAGCAGGGGTTAATTACCCTTGAACCTTTCTGGCGGCAAGCGTTGGGCGGAGAAGTGTTGTCGCTACCCCATGTTCAGGCACAGTCCGCTGTGGTTGCTCTCGACGGAGGAAACATACGAGCCTACTCTACCGCAGGGACTCCACTATGGAACTTTTCAGCAAGAGGCAGGATCGCTCCGTATGTAAGCCGATCACGTGAGGGAACGACATATTTTTCACGAACAAACGGCACTTTGATAGCGTTAAACCGTGCGGGAAGAGAACTGTGGCAGCGTGATGTCGGCAGTCCTCTTAGCTCAAGAGTGGTAATAGGCTGGGACGGAAGGCTTTTTGTCCCTGTCGATAGGCATATTTTTTGTTTTACAGCATCAGGTACGCTTTTGTGGTCAAGGGCGTTTGATTCGCCGTTTACTATAGCTCCTGTTCTGGATCGCGGCGGCGGGATCATTTTTTCCATCAGAAACGAAGTCTATCGTATCGATCCTTTTGGAAATACCGATATGTGGCAGCTCGCAAACACACCTGTAGACTTGGTGTCTGTCACCGATTCAACGGGGCAGCGTATCGTAGCTTTTTACCATGACGGAACGATGGAAATACTTGGCTCCTCTCATGCTGATGATTGGTTTCTCGGAGCGCAAATCGAAGTTAATCCAATCGGGCTGCCTCGGCTTCCGTCAAGACCTCTGGCAGCGGCCGGCTTTGGCGGTTATATAGCGGCAGTTTTAAGCGACGGCAGGGTAACGCTTATCTCTCTTGATGAAAGACGGATTTTATGGACAGGTGACAGTCACATAAGAAACAGGCAGGATACAGCAGCAGAAATGATTTTTGATCACAGGGGAATATATGTTTTAAGTTTATCAGGAGCTACAAGTTTTTCGCATGATGGAAGACGTCTATGGATAACTTACTTGCAAAACGCAGCAACAATACCGGCTTTCGGAGATGACGGCGTATTATACTCAGGCGGCAGAAATTGGATACTTTACGCCTTTAGAATCGAAGATACTAACCCGCCTCAAAGAAACATACTTTTTGGGCGTGTGCAAGAAGGCTCGTACAATTTGGGACGGCCTCAACCCGGTTTTGCGCCTTCTGTTCCATATTTTGAAAATGAAATCCTCTCAAGGCTTCATCAAATAACAACCGCTGTTAACGCAGGAAGAGTTGGAGGAAATGAACCGGCTTGGACTACATTTTTATTAAACCTTGCGGCAAACTCGGGAAGCCCGGGAAACTCGGGGAACCCCGGAAATCTGGTAAACTCGGGTTTACCAGGAAACTTGATTTTTAGAATCGCCGCAATAGATCTTTTGGGCAGAATTGGATCCGGCGATACAATTCCATGGCTATTGAATATTTTAAATAGGGAAACGGAACCAACTGTCAGAGCCGCAGCAATTAGAGCAATAGGAGACATCGGAGTAGACCCGGAAGGCATCGCATTAAGAACTTTTTTTAACATGGTTATATACAATCAATCAAGTAACGAACAGGTGTTAACCGCCATCGCCTCAGCCACAGGCGCAATATGCCGCTTTTCAGGCCCTCCCTTGAGCCAAATCGGAGTGAGGATACTCACCATGCTCACCGCCAGCAATCAACCCCCAATGGTAAGAAGGCAGGCAAATATGGAGCTCCTGACGTTGAGGTAGAATGCAAAGGGCTACTTATTTGTATACGTTTTGAATATTTTCTCTGCCGGGAAGCCTATAAATATCAAAATCTTTATCCAGGCTGATTATTTTTTTGATACCGGTTTTTTCGGCAGTTACGACTAAAGTCGCATCGGCAAAATCCATAGGTAAATCGGCATATTTTTTTGTTAGTTCAACGATTCGGGGAATATCATGCTGATTGATGTCGCTAATGATAACCCCCTTATACATTACCCATTCATAAAAATCCTGTTGAGCTTTGACACTAAAATCCAGCATATGAGATACTTCGGTAAAAACTGCCAAAGTACTAATAAAACGGAATGGATGTTCCTGTAAAAAAGTTTTCATTTTTTTATGATGATTATCGCTTACATCAAACAGAGCAATAAGAGGGCCTGCATCAATGAGAATTCTGTCTTGCACAAAGCTTCTCTTTAATCCGTTGTTTGTAAGTTACGGAAAGATTCCCTTCGCCGGAACCATATTTCCCAAAGTAAGGAAGACCTAATGTAAAGGAATCTATCTCGTTTTCTTCCTGTTTGTAGTACATTTCCAGAGAATCTACTATAATTTCTGACATTGTCTTTTTCTTGATCCGGGAAAGGGAAATGAGCTTATTCCTAGTCTCAATAGGAAGCCTTGCCGAGGTAATTACATCATTTGTTTTATAATTTAAATTCAAACTAACCATATATTACAAATTGTAATATATGGTTGGAATAATGTCAAGTACTTCGACCTAGTATTCTGTAATATTCAAATGACACAATACCTGATAAGTTAATTCCTTATGACATAAGGAATTAACGCACTTTGTCATTCCGCTAACCGAATATTACAGAACACTAGAATACAGGAGTAGTTAAAGCGCACTGAAAAGGGCATTTAGACTCGTGCCGTTCGATTTAATGAAACTCAAAGCTCTCGGCGTCCCTGAAAAGGCGATTAGCAGACCATGCCGGAATTGAGAAAATGTGATCTCCATACAAATGCCCGGTTCCGCTTACATGAGCAAAACGCCTGCCTGTCTCATCCTCATCACTGAGGCGAATAGTTACTATGCGACCGTCCCCAAATATAACTTCGATACTGTAGTTCACAAGATCATCAAAAGTTATATTAGCATCTAACTCATATTGTAAAAAATTATCGCCTTCGGTTGTTAAAATTATGCGAATATACGATTCAATGGTAAAGGCGCTTGGATTTTCTACCTCGATTCCTTGAATCTCCCATCCCCATTGCGAACGTGTAAACATTTGAGTTTCCAAAGGAGTTCTTACAGTCAGTCTTTGCACAGCGTTGACATCAATTTGTCCTTCTTCGGTTTCCGGGAACAGTCTTAAATTAAACCATGTATTTGCAAGGCCTAAATAGATTCTGATACTGCTGTCTCCGGAACGAACTTCGTTATGGCCAAACCTTCGAAAATAAGTTTCACGTCTGAAAGAACTATCATTGCCAATCAGAAGATCCAAAAGAAGCGGTGGAGAAACAGCCGTACTGTCTCCAAAAATCGTAATCCGCGAAGCATTTTCGGTTAGACCAAATTGCTCATGAGTAGCGGCGTTTGTTGAACGCACAGGCCATAAAGCGCGGTTTGTAACAGTTCTGAAAAAATCCTGCACACGAACCTGACGTGCCGGGAATAAATTTTCGTTATGCAAAACAAACCATGCATTATTCAGCCTTACAAGTTCAAACTCTTCTATTCCGGTATCGAATACTACTCTTCCCGCTCCTTCAATTGCTCTGGATTCCAGCCAAACAAAAGACGTTCCTCTTGTAAACACATCGGAAAAATAAATAATGTTTCCTATCAATAACAATACTAATACCGATATCAGCGACAAAAGGAAAATTAGTTTCTTTTTATATGTCATTACTTCTCTCCTTCTTTGATTTGGGTTTCATCATTACCTTCGCAGCATTGAGTTTGTGTTGAGGTATCAGCAAGTGCCAGGCGCATAGCTCTGGAACGCCTAAAAGCCCGAACAAAACCTGCCAAGATAACAAGAAGCGGAACTATTATAACATTTAGGATTTGCGTAAATCTCATCGCAGCGGTGCGCTGCTGTTCATCTGTAATTCTGTCAAACCTTCCTATATGCGGCTGTCTGTTCCGTATATTGACAATATCATCATCAGTAACAAGCCAATCTACAGCACGAAGAAGGAAATCAAGATTTTGCCTGGCCTGAGTCGCTTCTATCATGTTAGTAGCAAAATCAGCGCCACCAATCACAATTATCCTGGCAGGGCTGGCATACAGCGGCATATCCGGCAGCTCTTCATCAAAACCTTCACGTTGAGGCGTAGGAGCGCCCCGGAAAAAACTGGGCATTGTTCCACGCAAAGAAGCGCCAAGTATTTGCTGGCCCCATGTCAAATTAGCTTCAAACTCCATCATGTGAACATGCTCAGGGTTTGTGTGAAAAGCATTTACCATAGACCATGCGTTAGGTGAACTTGTAAACATCACAGTAGCTTCAACTCCGTAAGGGGTATTTAAAGACAATGGGCTTGTCCAATAAAGATCAAGTCCGTGAAAGCCGGCGGTAACCGGGTGTTCCGGGTTGCCGCTATTCTCATGAACGGCTATCCAAAGCGGATATTGAACTCTCCTGACTGTCATCCAGCCATTGGGCAGTTGCTGCTGAAATTGAAGTGTCAGAGCGTTGCGGTCTAAAGCAAGTTCCGGCCGTACAATTACACCGTAAGATGCAAGCATATCAAGCAAAATCGGGTTTTCAAAATGATTTACTTCCAGAGAGCCAAATATAGTATCGACATCGACTCCTCTGGCGGCAAAAAGAACTCTTCCGCCCAATTGAATGTACCTGTCGATACGGTAAAGCGCCCAATCATCTAATTCATCTACGCCGCCAAGTACCAACAAACCCGGCAGATCATCGGGGATTTCATCGCCGGGAGAAATCAGGCGAACTCTATAACCTGCGTCAAAAAGCGTTCTTGCCAAATGACCGAAATCATCTCCCCATTGCCTTACACTATCACCAATAATAATGCCTACCCAACGCTCGGTGTCAGTGATCATGGATCGAATTCTCGATGTCAGATCGTATTCAAGAGTATCTGTTGAAAAAACCCATGGAAGAACTTCTACCCTATCAAGATACTCAATAACTATGCCGGAAAAAACCGTGATAAGGCTGGTTTGATCCTGCTCAACAATAGGCACTTGCCTTGGTTGAAGCCCAAAACTTTCAACTGTATCCATAACTCTTAAAGGATCTCGTACCGCAAGGCGGATTCTTCCTCTGGAATGGGCTGCGTATTCTCTAAGCATATCTTCGATCATTCCGGGTTCGGGGGAAAGAGTTCTTAACCTAGGCGAAAGATAATAAGTGATATTAACAGGGTCTTGAATATCTCTGTGTAAGTTACGTGAAACTTGAGAAATTGAAAAAGCTCTGGTTCTTGTAAGATCAAATCGAAGCCAATAACGTCCCGTAACTACCAACGCAAGAATAAACGCAAGTACAGATAATAATGTTATAATGGTTGCTTGTTTTTTTGTCATCTCTTACCTCCATTTCCTGAAAAGAATTACTCTTGTGTTAAGATACAGAAACAGCGCAGTGGTTAAAATAAAATAAAATAAATCCCTTGTATCAAGCAGCCCTCTGGAAAAACTTTCAAAGTGATGTGTTAAAGAAAAGAAGTTAATAAATCTGGCAAGCCATTGAGGAAGATTAAAAGAAAGCGTAAGCATATTTATTAACATTACTACCAATAACACAACAGCACTGCCAAGAAAAGCTCCTGCCTGATTTTTTGACAGACAAGACAATAAAAGCCCTAAAGCCGTAGCGCTCGCTCCCAATAGGAACACTCCCAGGTATTCACTGAATACCGTTCCCGGATCAAAACTTCCTAAACGTAAAAGACTTAAAGGCAAAGGAATTGTTAAAAGAAGAATTATTGATAATACGCTAAAACATGCAAAAAATTTTCCCAACACAAGATCCCATTCCGTGTAAGGCATCGTTAATAACAGTTCGACAGTTCCGGTTTTTCTTTCTTCCGCCCAGCTTTTCATGGTAATTACAGGAATAACCAAAATAAAAACGAGCGGAAAAAGAGCAAAGTAAGGTCTGAGTGTCGCTTGATCCATTGAGAAGTATCGTTGAAAATAAAACAACCAAACAGAACAAAAAACCAAAAAGAAAACCGCAACTCCATAAAACGCAGGAGCATTTAAATATTGTTTTAGTTCTTTACGCGCCAGAGTGAATGCCCTGAGCGGCAAATACGCCTGTATACACTTTTTCATTTTCTGCCCCCTTGCCTTCGCGCGGAAACGTCAGGCTGATCTGCGGATTCACTTGTAAGTTTTACAAATATATCTTCTATGCTGAGTTTTTTGCGGTTCATTTCAAGTATTTTAAGCCCGGATTTTACTGCCCAGTCAAATATTTGCTCTCCTGAATTTCCTTCATTTGATGAAGCTTGGGAAGGCATAAAAAAGTTAGCCGAAACCAATCCGTTAGCCGCTTCAACTGACAAATTCGAAAGCCCCGAAAAAGCTGTAAGGTTATTTTTGATTGTATCTGAATCAGCGCCTTTAAGAACAAGCTCCCAAGTGTCGCCGCCTTTTAGTGTGCCGGCAATTTCGTCAGGTCTGCCCTGCGCCGCAACACGCCCGTCATTTATGATCAGAACTTGTGTGCAAATCGCTTCTACTTCCTGCAAAATATGAGTAGAAAGTATAACTGTTTTACGTTTACCCAATTCTTTAATAAGCGAACGAATCTCGATAATTTGATTTGGGTCAAGGCCTGTTGTAGGTTCATCAAGAATTAAAATTGGCGGATCATGCAAAATCGCCTGCGCTAAACCCGTGCGCTGGCGGTAGCCTTTTGAAAGCGTTTCTATTTTACGGCTTCTGAAATTCATAAGACCGCAGGCTTCAAGGCTTGCGTTAATAGCGGAAGAACGCTCATGTTTGGGAATAAAACGTGCCTCAGCGACAAAGTTTAAGTATTCATCAACGGTGATGTCACCATAAATCGGAACAGTTTCTGGCAAGTATCCGATACGGCGTTTAACGTCTAATGGACTTTGGACTACGGGAATGCCGTCTACATAGGCCTCTCCGCTTGACGGGAAATGAAAACCTGTCAGGATTTTCATAACTGTAGTTTTACCTGCGCCGTTCGGCCCAAGAAAACCCAAGACTTGCTGATCTCCGACGG
>WQWD01000025.1 GCA_009785545.1 Treponema sp.
GACACTTTAAAAAAATATCCGCAAATAAAAAAAGCTGTAATTTTTGGAAGCCGGGCAAAAGGCAGTAACAAACAATATTCCGATATAGATATAGCCATTTTTGCAGATACAGACGAAAACATCCCAAGTGATATTAAATACGACATGGAAGAGCTTGACATAGTGTATTTTGTGGATGTTGTTCATTATGAAAAAACGTCAAATAAAGAACTAAAAGCTCATATTGACAGAGTTGGTATTGAAATTTTCCCGACAGCATGAAGCGAGGCTGTCCGAAAAGTTGGTTGATTGTAGGATACTTATTATTGCTTACTCTGTAGTATTATGCTCTATTACTCTAAGTCTATCAAACTAAAATTGCGCTGGAAACTTCGTTGCGAGGACATAAGTACTCCTTGTAAATTAGATTTTGCACAAATGTAGGTTTATTAAGCACTGGAGAAAATGTGCAAATTATTTGAAATTGACTGATACTGAGTAATAATTTTTTTATTCATTGATACTGATCGGCAAATTGGAATTGCCTTTTAATTTTTAGATGAGTTAAATCCCCAAAACAGATCGGCTTCCCAATCTTTTGGAAAACCCATAGCAGCAATATTGATATTTGGATATTTCTCCAAAAGGGTTTTGATCTTTTGCCGGAATGTATGATTCGGTGTAATTATATCAAGCAGATAAATTATTATTGCAAAGACTATATACACTTTTCTGTCATTAACATTTGAATTGGCAAGCCATTTGTTAGCAGTTTTTTTTGGTATCTTTACCGGAATGCGTAAGTCCTTATTCCATAACCGAGTATGATGAGCGCAAATATTCCGTACATAAACAAGAGTATGCAACCAAGTTGTAAAAACTGTTTCTTTAACACCAAAGTTATCTGCGACCGCCTTTCGGGGAGGTGATTTGGCGGTCATATCGTATAATTTTGAGAATTGACCCATCGAGAGAATTTCAAAGATAATCCATGTTGGAGGCAACGGATTGGCGTAAGTATTGAAAAAATGCTTTATGAAAATATCATTTGATCGAATAATATTTGAGTTCAGGCTGTTAAGAAAATCTGCGTGTTTTACAGGATCATAAAAATATTTCACATCAGTATACCAAAATGGATCTTTAAAAGTTATTGAAAACTGATCTGTTATCTGCGCTCGCAAGGCAATTTCTATTTTCTCAATGGCAGAAAAAACTAAAAGCCGTAACTCCCGATCGAAACGATATAGATTGAGAATGTCATCAAAAACAATCCCTTTTTTGTATATATGTTGTTTAGTATTCGCCAGATAGGGATACATATAACCGCTTAAACGATAATAACCAATATTCTGTAAATATCGAGTTGCTCTAGGCTCATCAGGTACTTCTAAACCACGATTTTTGAGAAGTTTGATCTGGTCTTTTATAGCCAGCGGAGGCTTTTGATATAGTTGCTTGTACATGACTCCCTCCGGTCGTCGTGCTTAAGGAAATTGATTATATATGCCGCTTGCGCGGCTTGTGCATAAAAAAAGACCTACCAAAGTGTGCATATCAGGCAATCCTGGCAGAGGCATGGCAGGTGTATTAACTATAATATACTAAAAAACAGGCTTTTTGTCAATTAAAATAATGAATTTGTGAGATGTGTCTCACAAATTTGGTTGAAAAATAGCGTTTTTCCTGTAAGCTTGTCTTGTAACATAATTTGAATGGAGCTAAACTTCACATATGGGTGACCTTATAACCAATAGGAACGGAAAATTCCTCTCCAAAATCATTACAAGCATCCTCCCTAATACCCAAAGCGCATCTTTTTTAGTCGGATATTTCTATTTTTCAGGTTTTGCTGAAATATACCAAGGTTTAAAAGACAAAAACCTGCGTGTCCTTGTAGGGTTGGAAATCGAACAGGACATGATAAATCGTGTTCGTGAGGTGGAGTACCATACCGATCAGAAAAAAACCAGAGGAGAAATCAAGACTACATTTTATGATTCACTGATCGACTTGTTTAATGAAACTGATTATTTTGACAGTGATGAAAAAAAAGAAGCTTTTACGCTTTTTCTGGAAAAAATTAAAGATGGAACACTTGAAATACGTAAAACCAAAGAATCAAACCATTCTAAAATGTACCTTTTCCAAAATGCTCCTGGAATGGATCATGGTGGCACATTCCCCGGCACATTAATAACCGGTTCAAGCAATCTTTCACATCAAGGTCTCAAAGGACGTCTTGAACTCAACGCAATTTTGAAAACACAGTCCGATTATGAAGAGGGAGATAAAATATTTAAAGAGCTGTGGGAAACAGCAATAATCCTTGCTAGTAAAGATCATCTTGCTGAATTTGAAAGCTCTGTCATTGAGAAAATATGGTATGAGAAACTTTATAAACCGTACTGTTTTTTCCTTCGTGTTCTTAATGAATATTTTTCAGTCAATTATGATAAAGATTTTAAAACTGCAAATGAAATTAACAATGATTTTATCGATTTAAAGTATCAAACCGATGCTATAAAACTTGCCCTTAAAACAATAGAAACACACAATGGCGTTATAGTTAGCGATGTTGTAGGTTTGGGAAAAAGTATTATCGGGTCTGTTGTAGCGCATAACATGGGTCTGCGTACCGTTGTAATTGCGCCTCCACATCTTGTACCTCAATGGGAGGAATACAGTATTGAATTTGGCTACAGCGCTAAGGTTTTTTCTTCAGGAAGGATTGAAGCAACTTTACAGTATTATAAGGAAAAAGCAAGTATTGGTAAGCCTTGGCTGGTTATAATCGATGAAGCCCACAAGTATCGAAATGAATTTACCAGTGATTATATGAATCTTCATAATTTGTGCAGAGCAAATAAAGTGATGCTTCTTACCGCAACGCCTTTTAACAATCGACCTTCTGATATATATTCGATGGTGAAGTTTTTCCAGCTGCCGTCAAAATCAACTTTGACTACTGTCCACTTCTTCTGATTTTTTTGATCCTTACTGGATGTTTGGATTGTATAAAGAAAACGCCAGTTTAAATGCTGTAGATAAAAAAGAAGGGGTTTTTGATATTGTAATTGGGAATCCGCCGTATATTGATTCTGAAACAATGGTAAATATTGGATTAAGTAAAGTTAGAGAATATATCTCAAAAAATTATAAATATATATCTGGAAATTGGGATATTTATCTGCCATTTTTTGAAAAAGGACTTATTCTTTCTAAAAACATCTTATGTTATATAACGCCAGATAAATGGCTTTCTAAATCATTTGGATTAAAATTTCGTCAGCAATGCTTATTACCAAAAATGTTTCAAATCTTACATGTTGGTAGTCATATTTTTGATAGCGTTAGGGTTGATGGAATTATTACATTTTTTAATCAAAAATCTAAAGA
Source organism: Treponema sp. (assembly GCA_009785545.1). Classification (GTDB taxonomy): domain Bacteria; phylum Spirochaetota; class Spirochaetia; order Treponematales; family Breznakiellaceae; genus WQXQ01. Next base: position 3,379 of record WQWD01000025.1, read on the forward strand.
TTTAACAGCATTACTATTTGATGAAAATAAAAATATAAAGAAAGTAAACGAAATATCTAAAAATACATTAACAACACCTTTTTTAATAGATTCAATATTTTCTGAAAATTTAGACATAATTAACAAAATTGAAAATATATCTTCATTAAGAATATCAGATCTCTCGATATGTGAAAATGCATGTGCAACTAATGATGCATATAAGTTATTAGAGTATCTAAAAAATAATTCTAATTTTGATAAAGAAAAATATTTTTTATTAATAAATACGGGAACAATAGATAAATATTTTTGTAAATGGGGTTTAAAAGAGATTACTTACCTCGGGAAAAAACATCTTCATCCCATTGTAAATCGAAAAAAGTTTACTGATAACTTTGGTAAGACCTATGTAAATAAAACAATAAAGCCAAAAATAATTATTAAAGGACTTAATTTATTGGATGCTTGTCTAGATCAATATGGTATAATATTAGCAGGAAAAACAACTCTTGTTATTTGTAATAACGATGTTCAATTATTAAAATACATTTGTGGTATCATTAATTCTAAACTTGCTTTATTTTATATAAAAACTAAATATTCATCTAGTAGCTATTGTGGTGGTATCACATTTACAAAAGATATGTTAAATAGCCTACCAATTCCAGAAAATAAATATCAACAAAAAATAACGAATCTTGTGCAGCAGATTATAGAAATAAAAAAGAAGAACCATACATCAGATACAAGTAAATATTATAATGAAATCAATAATATTATATATCGACTCTATAATTTATCTTATGATGAAGTTAAGATAATAGAACCTGATTTTTTACTTAGCAAGCGGGAATACGAATCTTTAAGCAAATCATATACTTGATTTTGCCTTTTTTACTCTAAATTCATACAGCTTTTTAAGTTCAGAAATAATTAACGTGTTTTTATCACTGATGTTAAAATATTTTAAAATTAGTGAATCAATTTCTTTTTGTATATCATTTTCTAAACGTTTAAGTAAATTATCTGGTTTATTGTTTTTTTCTAGCAAATATTTTATGCCTTTTTTATCAAGAATAGGAAAGTACAATGGAATGTTTTTTATATCACTGGCTTCTGCTTTTAAAAGTCCACCTCCTAAATTTTTCCTTCCCGATATCTCTCTATACAAAAAGAAAAGACTACTATTACAGAATAACCAGATATTAAGTGATTTTTCTTCATCAGGTTTATCCATGTAAATATCAACATAACTATTTGATAAGGTTTTAGCTGGAAGAATACCTGCAAAATGAGTATCCCCAATACCTCGCGGCATTATTATTGTTGGATATTTTCTTTTTAACTCTTTACCTTTTGCCAATTCTTCAGCTCCAATTGATTTTAAATATAAAGCATCTTTTTTATCTTTAGTAAAAGAATGATATAAAAAATATTCTGTTTCATTATAGAAATATGAGCTTTCTTTGTATACAGCACTTATAATATTATTTTTTTGGTTAATATTTTGGAGATGTTTTTTATGTATAAATACACTTTTATTTTCATTAATACCTTGACCAATTGAATAAAATGATTGAGATTCGATATTATGATTATTCTTTATATCAGAAAATATATTATAAATATTATCTTGAGTATTCATTATATATCCCCATTTTTCATTTAATAAAACAGGGTTATTTAATTTAAATATTTTCTTTTGTTCCACATTGATTAGATTATTATTTTTTTCCATTAAATTAAAAGTAATGATTTCATCTATAGAAGATTTCTTAAAAAATGTTATTACAGTGTTTATATTTGCACTGGATTTATCAAATTGTTTGAAAGAACTATCTATTATTTTTACCTGCTTTAATGTGTTAATAAAAAATTTTGAAACTTTTTCTCCATAATTCTGTATTTAACCAACCATTTTGTACGATTAAAATACCTACACCTTCTTTTGAAAGTAGGGATATTATTCGAGTAAAGAAAAAAATCAAAATATCAGAACCACGGCTAATCATATTGGAAATATTGCCAAATTCAATTGATATCTGGTGCAAATATTTATTTTTAAGCTCATTCGAAACACTGTCATTTCTAGATTCAATATACGGCGGATTCCCAATTACAATATCAAAAACCCCTTCTTTTTTATCTACAGCATTTAAACTGGCAATATGTGAATGTAAATAACAATTTATTTATGTACCTTTAATATAATAACCATTTTTGGAGGAAATATGATTTACGGCTATATTAGGGTCAGTACAGACAGGCAAACTGTTGAAAACCAACGGTTTGAAATCAAACGGTTTTGTTTAGAAAACAATATGGAAATTGACCAGTGGATTGAGGAGACCATTAGCGGAACAAAAATGCCTGAAAAGAGGCTATTAGGTTCTCTCTTATTAAATGTCAAAAAAGATGATCTAATTATCTGTTCTGAATTATCCCGTCTTGGACGGAATTGTTTTATGATTATGTCTATCTTAAATCAATTGATGAATAATGGAGTAAGAGTGTGGACAATCAAAGACAATTATCGTTTAGGAGATGATATTCAATCAAAAGTTCTTGCTTTTGCTTTTGGACTATCTGCTGAAATTGAAAGAAGCTTGTTTTCTCAACGTATTAAGGAAGCTCTTGCACGAAAAAAATCGGAAGGTTATATTCTCGGTCGCCCTCGTGGCAGCAAATCATGTCATGTTAAATTATCAGGCTGTGAAAAGCAAATTCGGGAACTGCTAGATAAACAAGTTTCTGTAAGTACTATTAGCCGTATTCTCGATGTTGACAGGCTGACGGTGGTAAGGTTTATTCGGGATAGGATGTAGGTTTTATCAATCTTTAAAATATTGATTGTATAATTGACTTTTCATTAAATATATGGTAATTTAGTTTAGTTTTAGGGGAATAATAATATAATTTGGGGAAAGCGAACTAATGCTTGATTTTTTAAAGTCTATTTTATCAGAAAGAGAAGACAAGATATTGCTGTTTTCAGGGATAGTATCCTGTTTTTTTTCGTTTATTGAACAATTTACACCTAATTTCTCACTTCAAAACTATCCAAACTATTGGATGTTTCTTTTTGGTATTTTTTTATTAATTATTTATCTTTTAATAAAGCTAAGAAGTATAAAATTAATTAAAATTGAAAAGTTAGGAAAAGGGTTCAAGGTGAATATCGGGAAAGAACACAGTATTCAATTTGTTAATGGTAATTTAGCGAATGTCTCTTGTAACAAACATGAGGTTGTTGTGCTTCCTGTCAATGATACATTCGACAGCCCTTGCCTTGATGATGCCCGAAGTGCAACAGGTGCATTTATAAAACAACATTTTCCAACGGGATACAAACAAATATTTAATAAACTTCAGGATGAAAGGAAATCAGTTGTAAATGCAATGACTATACCACTAAGTGATCCGTTGGGACAACAATGTAATTTGTTTTTCACAGCAGCAACAGAACTTGTAAATGGAAAAATATCATCTAATCCTGAACGGATTGAAAGAGCATTAAAATCAATATTTGATATAGCGGCGGAAAAAAGATTCTCCAATATATATATGCCCGTAATTGGTACAGGGCATGGAGGGATGGACGTTAGCACTGCTATACTATTAATAGTTGCAGCATTCGTACATTATTGCTCAAAAGGTGATTGCCATATTGTAAAAAACTTAACCATTGTTGTTTTCAACGCTGACAACCGACGTATGAAGATGATTAGGAAGATTGCCGAAGCAGTTAAACAAATAGATTTAAAATAACAAGGAGAAGAGAAATGATACTTTATCATTACACTACTAAGAGTTCGTTTGAGAACATGACAAAAAATAAGAAATGGTATCCTTCCAATGGATTTATTCAACAAGACTCTGCTTACGGGAACGGCTGGTACATGACGGATATTGACCCAGATAAATGTTATGGCTGGACAGTAGCTTATTGCTGGCAGCGCATTGATCAAGAAATATTTGGAAAGGTCGAATACTATCTCAAATTTGAAGTTCCTGATTACATGATAAAAAAAGGAAGAGAACATGTTTATCTTATTCCTGATAACTTATGGACAGGTGAAATTAATAGTTATGGAACGGTCAAATATCTTGGAGGAGATAAAACAAAAAAATGTAGCACGTCTGTTTCCTGCTGGATATGTAAAACAATTCAAAGTATTAAAAATAGTTTTGGATGGAGGTAAAAAGTGAAAGTACAAGTTTTTCATGGAGACATTACCACACTAAAAGTAGATACCATTGTTAATGCTGCAAATCAAAGTCTGCTTGGTGGCGGCGGAGTGGATGGAGCGATCCATCGTGCAGCTGGTCCTGATTTACTAAAAGAATGTGAGAGTTTAGGAGGATGTGCGATTGGTGATGCAAAAATTACCAAAGGATATCGTCTACCTGCTAAGTTTGTTATCCACACAGTAGGACCGGTTTGGTATGGTGGCAGTAAAAATGAAAGTGAGCTATTAGCATCCTGCTATCAACGGTGTCTACAACTCGCTGTGGAACATAATTGCGAGTCTATAGCATTTCCATGTATTAGCACAGGAGTTTTTGGGTATCCAAATGATTTCGCGGCAGAAGTTGCAATTTCTACAATAAAAAAGTTCTTTTCTACAAATATTACAATCATTAAAATAATTTTTTGTTGTTTTCTTGAACATGATGTACAAATCTATGAAAGTTTATTAGCGGAATAACAATAAAGTTGTTTAAACAATTCGAAAGTCTACTAGGCTTGCAAAGACTCGCAGATGCAAGATGAACAGTACAAAATTCTAGCAGTTCTTTAAAAATTAATCACTATCCGGAGTTTTTCATTTCGGACAGTGATTTTTTATCAAACCGTAATAGTCATAAGCTCATCGACTGGTATTATTCCCTTTGATACAGTAAGTTTCTAACTTTTCGGACATCGCCAATCTCTGTGTAATTTGTTTACCTTGCCGTTGCCGCAAATCGTGCTTGTCTGTGAGTGCTGTTGTCAGCAACTCTGAAACTGCCGACAGTTCTTTCTGCGTTTGTTATTCGTTGTGCCGGGGTTGGATGGGTTGCGCCAAAACCTGTGGTTGTTGCAGGTAAAGACCTAAGCATTTCGATCAAAGCTGCCGGGTTGTAACCTGCGGCGGCCATTAGTGCCATTGCTGTATTGTCCGCTTCAAATTCTTGGGCTTGAGAAAAACCGCTATGCACCATAGTGTGAACAATTTCCCCGACTGATTCATTAAAAATATCAGTTAGTTGATTTACGTCTAATTCCGTCACTGCTCCTACTGCCGCAACGCTTGTTGCCATTATTGCCTGAGTAATTCGATTGTTCCGTATTGCCCTGATTCCATGCTGTAATTGAATGTGAGCAACTTCGTGCGCAATTACGGCGGCAAGAGCGTCTTCCGATCTTGCTGCGTTGATAAGGCCTCGGGTTATCAGGATATGTCCGCCGGGAGTTGCAAACGCATTGATTTCGTTGCTGTCAATGATTGCCACACGATAGCCGTTAAAAATGTCGGGGCGAGGCGAATTGATCGTAATCGCCATTGCAATATGATTCAGGTAGGCGGTTAAAGCAGGATTTCCGTTATATAACCGATGGGTGGTAAGAATATTCGCCGCTACTGCTCTGCCGATAAAATATTCCTGTTCGGGAGTAATTTCTTCTGCCGCAGTGCCGATAGCTCTTGCAGAAACACTGATCGCATCAGCAACATTTGGATCGATTACTCCTGTTGCTCCGGCAATTTGTGCTCCCACATCAGCAGCTCTCATAACGTGTTGACAGGAAAAAATTGTTACAGCAAGAATTAAAACAATTATTACGCCGAGTTTTGTTTTCATCAGTTATCTCCTAATGATAAACGACCCTCTAACAGGAAGCGTCTTAGTTCTTCCATATTGATGGTTATTGCTTCGATTCTGTCTACATCGTCGAAATTCAGGTCGTGTTGTGCTCTGAAAGTATCTTCGACTTCTTGAGTAAAACCCTTTCCTGCCATCGCTACTTCCCTTGCTGTTGCCGTACCCGGAGTTGTTCCCAGAACCTGTCTGGCAGACAAATTGGCCGAAGGAGCCCAGCCGGTTAATGCAGGGGTTCTGACGCTTCTGACTTCGACAAACCTGCCGCTTACCCGCAGAACTGTTACCTGCTCTCCGTAATCCAATCTGCCTCGACTGCTGGTAAAAAAACCTGTGCCGGATCGTAAGTCAAGTTGACGAACAGCCACAAACAAAGTGCCGCCTGCCCGAACTTGCGAGACTGCCAGCCCGGTAATAAAAATCAATAAACAAAAAACAACAAAAAACTTTTTCATTTTATACCTCTATAATATATAATATTCTTATAACAAATAAATTGCAACCTCATTTCTTTGTCAAGTTATCTACCCCGTCATCCCAAGTTTTTTCGTCAGGCGGAGATGAAAGATATTTGGCGCACCTGTCAAGGTATTTTTTTGCTGCCAAGTCCGTATTCCCAAAAATGGGGAGGTTTCTATTGCAAATTGTTTGGAAAATGTTCTTGGCGGCAAGAAAATCACGTTTTTCGTAGAAGCCAAAAGCCTGCTCCCAGCTTTTTACCATATCGAGCAGTTCAGGCGAAGCTTCATTGGTGATGTCCAGCAGCTCATAAAGCCGCAACGGTGTGTTGATCCCCACGACTCGCACACGGCTTAAAGATCGCAGAACAAATTCGTTACCAAGATGAGTGCGTGTGTATTCGCTGATTAGGATTCCGCCTGTGTCGTATTGATCGTTTACTCCTTCCAGCCTGGCTGCAAGGTTGACCGCATTTCCCATAATTGTGTAGTTCATCTTGTTGGGAGTACCCATATTTCCTACGACCATATCCCCTGAATTTATACCAAGCCTTGTATAAACAGGACAAGGATCGTCAAGGCTTTTGATTTTTCCCTTTGCGAAAAGCGCTTCCATTACTTTAGGATTTAAAAGTTCTCTTTCCAGCATTTCACGATTTAATTCCATTTCTGCTTTTTTCATCATCAAAGCAGAGCGGCAGGCTAATGAAGCATGATTTTTCATATAAATTGGCGCACCGAAAAATCCTACAATAGCGTCTCCTACATATTTGTCAATCGTTCCTTGATTTTCAAGTATTATATCACTCATTTTTGTAAGATAAAAATTCAATAAATCAACCAGTTTTGTCGGATCACCTAACGCTTCGGAAAATGTCGAAAAAGCACGGATGTCTGTAAAAACTGCCGACATTTCCTTTTTTTCACCGCCCAGTTTAAGCTGAGAAGGATCTTGAATGATCTGCTCAATAACTTTGGGAGAAAGGTACTGCGAAAAAGCAGACTTTATAAAACGTTTTTGACTGCCTTCCGTTGCGTAATTGTAAACCAAAACTGTGATAAAAGCGACAAAAGCTCCGACAAGGAACGTTACCATCGGTATCCAAAGCCCGCCAAATTGGTACATCGTAAAAGAGCCGATAACTATTGCCAATATAATTACAACAATTCCGCTGACAGACAGCGTTATGCGATTGGCAAACATTGTCAGGCCTACTGTTAAAAGTATAATTGCTAAAAGAATTAAAAGATTTGCTGACTCGGTATTTTCTCTGATAAAACTTTGTTGAAGCAGATTGTCAAGCATTGTTATATGAAACCCAACTCCGGGATACAAGGAAGTCAATGGTGAGCTAAAAATATCATAAAGTCCGGGAGCATTAAAGCCAAAGAAAACATGAGCACCTGTAAAATTGATTGGCGTATAATTGATCCATTGTGTTCCCATTTCCGTTACATGAAAACCAAAATCCAGTACTTCGCCTCTAACATGAGCTTCTGCGCTTAAAAGAATATCTTTTGCACGGTAAGGAATGTATCGATCTAAATCTGCTTTAAAACGCAAAAGGGTAAAACCATTTCTGTCAACAGGGATTACAAAATCGCCCCATTCAATTGAGCGGTTTCTTTGATTATAATAAATATAACCGTCATATCCGGCGGCCAAAAGTGACGCAACGGACAAGCCGGGAATTGCTTTGCCGTCAAAAATTGTAAAGAGCTGTACTCTTCGGATAACACCGTCAGGATCAGGCACACCTGTAACGCTTCCCAAAGCTCCTGCGGAATTTTTTAATCCATGAATTGGAAATTGCCCCCTCATTTCTTCGCTGATCATAAAACGGTCGATTATTGGATCGAAGTTATCAGGGTGAAACAATGGTACTTCCAAATCTTCCGGCCAGTAAAAAACATTTCCAGTTTGACTGCTGAACATAACAGCCTGCACAACACGCCCAAAATCCCTTGAAGCGTCTACAAAAATTGCATCATCTTCCCATGCGCTCAAGCTGAGCAAGTCGTCTCTTACCGCTCTGAATCCCATTCTTGGGCGAGGCTGCCCGTATTCGGTTTCTGCTTGAGGCTGTCCGTAAAGGGCTTCTGGTCTGGGTCTTCTTTCGCCGCCAGTGCCGTATGCAGTGCCGCCGGTGTCAACCATCATTTCTTCGAGAAAGCCGATAACACTGTCGATTATCTCGTCTTGTCTTGCACTGCGATATATCGATGGTTCGGAAAACAAAACGTCGAATGCAATTGATTTTGCGCCTGACAAATTCATAAAATCGACAATTTCAGCGTAAGCCTCACGCGGCCACGGCCAGCCCCAGCCTCGTTCTTTTTGCGCCCAATCAATGCTGTCTTGATCCAAGAGAATGACAACAATGTCATCCGAAGGGCGGTTAAACCCGGTATTAGCCCAAAATCTTACCCGCCAATCGTAAGATTTACCTTCTATGAAGCGAAATCCCTCCAGCAAATGCACGCCGGAAACGGCAAAAAACGCCAAAACAATTATAATTAGCGCCGCTAATTTTTTCCCGATTTTTTTCTTCTGTGCCATGTTACCTCCTGTTACTACCTTTTTTTTTAGAAATATATCATACTGAAAGATGTTCCAAGGTTATGTAGATTTTGGAACAACTCATTATAGGAGTATATCATGGATATAAAGCAAAAGAAACAATCTTTTACATGGGTTTGGGTCGCAGCAACAATCGTTTTCTGCGTATTTTTTACCACAGTATTAATTCCGGGAGCTGCTGCACAGGGAAATATGCAGCCACAGGCACGGGATCATATCAATACAATTCAAGCGGCGTTCGATTTCATTCTTCGCAACTATATAGATGAAGTTGATCCAAACGTACTTTTTGAAGGTGCAATGCACGGGCTGTTTAACGCTTTGGAGGATCAATATTCGTCATTTTTATCTGAAGCTGATATGGCGAGTATGGGAGATACAACCATTGGGACTTTTGGCGGCGTTGGACTGAGCATTACTCAACCAACCGGACAAAGAGCCGATGGAAGACCCCGTTATGTCGAAGTTATTGCTCCCATCGAAGGGACACCGGGTTGGCGTGCCGGAATCAGCGCAGGTGATTTTATCAAATCAATTGATGGTGTCGAAACCGATACGCTCACGATGGACGAAGTTCTTGGCAAATTGAGAGGATCGCCGGGAGCGGATGTAAATCTGATAATCAAACGCGGCGAACACATGGAGTTTCCGCTGACAATTACAAGAGCAGTTATCGAAGTTCCAACAGTCAGATACGCCATGATTGGAGATACAGGCTTTTTAAGAGTTATTACTTTTACTCCGCTTACGGTGGCGAGAACAAGGGATGCCATCAATTATTTTAAGGAAAATGATTTCCAGAATTTAGTTCTTGATTTACGGAATAATTCCGGCGGACGTTTGGACGCTGCCATAGGTGTTGCTAATCTTTTTCTTGACGGTGGTGTAATTGTGCGAACCAGATCCAGAATTCCATCCGAAAACCGTGATCACAACGCAACACGATCAACTTTTGTTCCTCCTGATATTCCTATTGTTGTGTTGATAGACAGAGGTTCTGCCTCAGGCGCAGAAATTGTTGCGGGCGCTCTCAAAGATCGAAACCGTGCATATTTGGTTGGAGAAAACACATTCGGCAAAGGCTCAGTTCAACAAGTTCAAGTGATGAATAACGTGGGCTTCAGGCTTACAACAGCACGATATTTTACACCCAGCTACGCAAACATTGACATAGTAGGTATTCCTCCAGATCGTGAAGTTCCTCTCCCCAGAATCACCGAAGAAGATGCGGCTAACTTAAACAATCTGATTAATGCAAACCTTATTCCGATCTTTGCCGCAGAAAATCCGCAGGCTGCTCCCGCTCAAATTGAGGCTTTTGCGCAAACTCTTGCCGCCGATTTCAACCTTGATTTGTCTTTATTGACAAGGATTATCAGAAATGAGTTGAATCGATCTGTTGCGCCTCCTGTTTATGATTTGGAAAACGATATTCAATTACAAGAAGCAATTAATATTTTACGTGGTGGCACGTTTCAGTATTTGCTGCAAAACGCAAGATCATTAATAGAATTGCAGGAAGAAGCCGAAGAAAGGGCTGCTCAGGCAGGGTAATCGGGAAACCTCAGAAAAACTTGCGTGTTTTATGAAGCAATTTATCATCGATAAAGAGCCGGATAACGATGGGATTATCCGGCTTGACGGCAAAGATTACCGCTACCTTGTCCGTGTCCGCCGTTTAACAGCCGGCAAATCTTTTCCGGCGTTATTGCCAAGCGGGGAAGAAACATTAATAAAAATATTGTCAATCGATAAAAATATTTTGATCGGCAAATGCGCAATGCACAACCCCGTGTCTCAGTGTGAGGAATCATCTCAAACATTGCCATCAATCATTTTGGTTCAAGCCCTTCCAAAAGGCGATAAAATGGACTTGATTGTACGGCAGGCTGTCGAAAGCGGAATATCAGAAATCATACCAATTGTGTCGGAGTTTTCGGTTGGAAAAGCCCATGTAGGAGAAAAAAAGTTTTCAAGATGGGAGCGTATCATCAAAGAAGCAAGGCAGCAAAGCGGCTCAAAAATTGCTACGACAATTCGGCGACCGCTTCTGATAAATGAGTTTTTTGAATACTGGACAAAAATTCAAAATGAGGGCGAAGGCTCTTTTAAGGAGAATATTTTTGGAGTTATTTTTCATCATCAGGGGGTTGAAAAAAATAGCCTTCACGAGTATCTTTATGATAATCCAAAAATAGTAACAGCAGCTATCGGGCCTGAAGGGGGATTTTCCGATACGGAGGTTTCTCTTTTTCTTGAGAAAGGTTTTAAAACATTTACTATTGGAGATACCATTTTACGAACAGAAACAGCCGCCCTTTACTGCACAGCGGCAGTTAAAATAATTTTGCTGGAGAGAGATACGTGGGAGTTGAACAAAATACAACAATGATTGGCGGAATAAAACAAAGAATAGATTTTCTCGATGTGCCGATAGACATCATTGCTCCCGAAAATTTTATAGAATTTGTTTACGAACTTTTAAAAACGGATAAAGAGCATAACATCGTATTGCTGTCTCTTTGGGATTTATTGCGTGCCAGAAGATCTGGTGAGTATCGATCTTATGTAAAAAGTGC
>WQWD01000026.1 GCA_009785545.1 Treponema sp.
ATTTCCCAATCAGTTTCTCAGTAATGGCAAAAGGTCATCGGGGAGTAATACATCCATCACGTTTTCTGTTTCTTGCCTTGCTGCCAAAGTTTCCTGTTCTCTAAGCCCTTCTGCGATCCAGTTTTTTAGCGAGTAGATCCGAACATTTATGTTTGGAGTAAGGTTCATTCTATTAACAAGAAATCCCGGCAAGGCAAGACCTGTTACGCTGTAGACAAGAACGCCTTCCTTGATAGGTTCAAGGTAAAGGTTTATTGAAACTCTTTCCGCTCTCATAACTCTGAAAATTGAAAAGTTGATGTCTCTAAAGTTGGTCAAGCTGTAGTTCAATCCGTGCATACCAAAAGAGAGATCACCTCGAAGATAAATGCTTCCGATATGTCTGTCCGTAAAACGAAGAAACATTGTCTCTGAAAATGGGAGCGTATCCGAAGGCGAAGGATCGGAAATCGGCCTTCTGTTTTGAGCGCTTTCGACTCGGGTTGTTTCTGCAAAAATATGTGCCGTGCCGCCGCTTCTTAAACGAAAGGTTTGATCCTGTATTTTTGAGATTCTTCCCAATGCGTTGTAAATGTCGAGTACGTCGAATTCTCTTTCGCTGTATGCACTGTGCGGAATTACTATAAGAGCCTCGATTATATGAGAAGGATTTTTCGCCCTGACACGACTCAAAAGATCGATTCCCGAATTTGAATCAGGATTTATCATTGGAGATTCGCCTCTCTCGATTGCGTTCCTTAGCCCCCATTCGTCCATCGCCATTCTTCTTTCGCTTCGTGTGAAGTACGGGAAAATGTCATCAAATGAGCGAAGTTCGATTTCAGGGGCAACTTCGATAACAAGTTCAGGTGCTTCAAAAAAGAGATACCCCTCGTATTCATCAACATAGATATGTTCTTCTGTGACAAAGTGTTCGCCGTTTTCGGGAAATTCCTCATCAATATAAATTTCTTCAGCGGCAGGAGTTTCCTCAGTAACAGGAGCTTCTTCAGTAATATAAATTTCATCGGCAGGCAAGAAATCTTCGTCATCAGATGATACTATACTAATGTCAAGGTATTCGGGATAATGGGCATTTTGATCTGAATCAGATTCTGCAAATAGAGGGGATATAAAAACAAAAAACAAAACCAAATAGATTAATGTTTTGGTCATAAAAAATCTCCTTAAGCGGTGACAGTCGAGGCTACCACCAATTTTAAAAACATTCAACATCATTAAAGGTGACAGCCACAAAATAAAAACGTGACAGTTGCACAATTTAAGTGTATAATAAATTTAACTGTAAATATAGGAGCCTTGCATGATTAAGTTTCCAATCGCACTCACTAAGCTGGAAAAGCAGCAATCGGCATACCGCAGACAAGCTGTCCGTATGGAGTTCCATATCAATGCTGATGTCCGAAATGAGTATAAATTAAACGACAGCCTTTTCGCTCTCACTGGAAATGTAGTTTTAATCGATCTTAAACAGTGCAGGGAATTAGCGGCTAAGTTCAACTCAAAGCTTAATGTGGATTCAAAAAATTCCGCTCACCCTGAACAGTTCATCAAAGCTGGAGAGCTTTACGCAATGGGGTTGATCGACGAAATCCTTCACTACGTGATTGCCCTTTATCGTCGGCAAGTTCAGGCTGATATTTTTGAAACTGCTCTCAACAGGTTGGAAACCAATCTTGGCGGAGACAAAACCGACGGCCTTCTAAAAACTTTTTCAGATCAATTTCCACCACGAGATGTTTACAAAGGTAAAAAAACTGTTGAGCAATATTTGAACAGTACAGAGGGAGACGAAAATTGCCGTGTCCTTTCTCTCGAGGAAACTTTGCTTTTGTCGCTTGCAAATCTTAACCCTGCTTTTAAGCCGTTCAAATTTTTGTTTGATGATAAAAAACTTTCAAGTGATACAGTTTATCCTGACGCGATTGAAGAATTAAAAGCTCACTTAAAAGATCTGCCGCCCTTCGGCCCTGACGGTATGAACCTTTGGGATTTTCTTCGTGCGCCGGCACTTGCTTCTCCCGACTCGTTATTAGGTCAACTTGAGTATATGCGAAAAAATTGGGGGCTTCTTGTTTCAAGGTATATATCTCGCTTGTTGATGAGTCTCGATGTTATCAGTGAAGAAACCAAGCCCGTTTTTTTTGGACCCGGTCCAAGCGAAGTGATGACTTTTGCGGGGCTTGATGAATACGAACACTTTAGCCCGGATCAGGATTGGATGCCTCAAACAGTGCTGATGGCAAAAAGCACGCTCGTTTGGCTTTTTCAACTTTCGCAAAAATATGACAGAGAAATTACACGTCTCGATCAAATCCCCGATGAAGAACTCGACGAGCTGGCTCGGCGAGGTTTTACGGGTTTGTGGCTCATAGGTTTGTGGGAACGAAGTCGGGCAAGCAAAACGATAAAACAGTGGACAGGCAACCCCGAAGCTGCTGCCTCCGCCTACAGCCTGCACGATTACGACATTGCGGGCGAACTGGGTGGCTGGGGTGCTCTCACCAATTTGCGTGAGCGTTGTTTGTATCGGGGAATACGGCTTGGCTCTGACATGGTTCCAAATCACACCGGGATTGACAGCCGCTGGATTGTCGAACATCCCGACCGCTACCTACAGCTTTCCTATCCGCCCTATCCAACTTATAACTACAACTGTGACAATCTTTCCGGCCGTGACGATATTACCGTTCAGATTGAGGAACACTACTTTTCACGCACCGACGCGGCAGTTGTTTTTAAGCGGATCGATAATCGCACTGGAGAAACACGCTACATCTATCACGGTAATGACGGTACATCAATGCCATGGAACGATACGGCGCAGATTGATTTTCTCAACCCCGAAGCACGAGAGGCAGTAATCCGTACGATAATTGGCGTGTGCCAGCAATTTTCAATCGTGCGTTTTGACGCTGCAATGACTCTTGCAAAGAGGCATATCCAACGGCTTTGGTATCCAACACCGGGAACAGGCGGGGCAATCGCCAGCCGTGCGGAACACGCCGTCTCCACAGAGGAGTTTAACCGCCGTATCCCAAATGAGTTCTGGCGTGAAGTAGTTGATCGCTGTGCGGTGGAAGCGCCGAACACTCTGCTTCTTGCCGAAGCTTTCTGGATGATGGAAGGTTACTTTGTCCGCACGCTTGGAATGCACCGTGTTTATAACTCGGCATTTATGAATATGCTCAAAAACGAAGAAAACGAAAAATATCGTATTACGATTAAAAACACTCTGGAGTTTGATCCAGAAATTTTAAAACGCTTTGTTAATTTCATGAACAACCCTGACGAAGACACAGCGGTTGCGCAATTTGGCAAAGGTGACAAGTACTTTGGCATTTGTGCATTGCTTGTAACAATGCCCGGTCTGCCGATGTTTGGTCATGGTCAAATCGAGGGCTTTGAAGAAAAATACGGGATGGAATATCGCCGCTCATATCGTGACGAAACACCTGACGGCTATTTGATCGGCCGCCATGAACATGAAATTTTCCCATTGATGAAACGCCGTGCTCTTTTTTCTGGCAGCGCCAATTTTAGATTGTACGATCTTTTTTGCAATGGTACAGTAAACGAAAATGTATTTGCCTATTCAAATCGAGCGTGGATAAGCGGCCACGAAGAAAAGGCACTCATTTTTTATAATAATTCGTGTTACGAAACATCGGGCTGGATCAGAATGAGCGATCCCGCTATTCCTCGAGAAGACGGCACAACATATAGAGACAGCCTTTCCGAAGCTCTTGCCGTTCACGGTGAGGAACATTACTTCACATTGTTACGTGAACAAAAATCAAACTTATGGTTTATTCGCTCCTCCAAAGCAATTTGCGAAGACGGTTTTTTTGTCAATCTGAAAGGCTACGAAACGCAGGCCTACCTTGACATTCACGAAGTCAAAGATGATGAATCAGAAACTTCCGTTTTCTGCGGCCGCAAGACAGGCCGCTGGGCAAGATTGAACAATGATCTAAACGGCAGAGGTGTCCCCGATCCGTTAGCCGCAATTAAAGACATCTTTTTGGGTGAACTCTATTATCGGTTTAACGAGCTTTTAAAACCAGAAATTATAATTAACATGAATAATTCATTACAAAAGCCAAAAAAAGAATTTGAGGCTTTTGTTGATTCGTTTAAAGAATCGGTTGAAGCGTTTGCAAAAACTGCAGCTTATTATATCGTAGGTGCGGATGGTGCTTATGACGCTTGGACTCCCGATTTACAAAAAAGCGGTTTGCCTGCAAACGATGAATTGACAGACAGCCCGCCCGCAAGCGAGAAGGCTTCCAAAGCCAAAAACGGTATTAGTACCCCAAAAACGTCAAAGATTGAAGCCTTTACACCAGTTGATACAGATACAATTCAAAAAGAATTTGAAGCATTTTTGGGTGAATTTAAAGCGTTAAACGACATAATAATAAACAACAGCGCACATCACAAGTTGATCGCTGAGTGTATATCCGAAGAAACAGGGGAAATATTACCGCTGCTCTACCCTGTCATATTCAGTTATGGTGTGTTATCGCTATTGCCCTCGATAATCGGCAAGGAAGCGACAGGCAGCCATGCGGCAGATCTCGCCTTTGATCATTGGGATTTAGGCCGTAAGTTACGTGAATTGTACCGCAGCTTCGGAGCTTCTGAAGGAGAGGCATGGCGCATAACGGACATTGTCAGGGCAGTTTTAAGCCGCACTGGTAACGGCGCAAGTTTTGCGGCGAAATTCTCGGCAGATTCTGCAGAGGAATTTGCGGCTCAGATTATCAATGCGAATTATAATGATGAGGACTTTAGGCGTATTTTGGGTATCAATATTTTTGATGATACCGCATGGTTTAACAAAGAAGGTTTTGAAGCTGCTCTGTTTTATTCATCGTTGTTGTTCATGACAAAAAGTTTTGTTAAAATTACAATTAAAGAGCGAATTGACTTCATTGCAAGTCTTTATGATGTGTTGTCAAAAGCAAAAGAAAAATCGGAATATCGTGTTGATAACTTGTTAGACGCTTTAACATTGAAACCTGCAAAGGGGAAAGCCGGAAAGAAGGGGTAGAAATATTTTGTTAAAGGACTATAAATATTAACAATACACATGAAAACAATGACTATTTAATTAAACAAATTATTACATACATCGGAAACAAACGATCCCTTTTAAATTTTATTACAAAGGGAATAACGCTTGTGCAGAAACATTTAAATAAAGATAAACTGGACATTTTTGATGTATTTACAGGTTCTGGTGTTGTTGCCCGTCATTGCAAACAGTTTTCCGATTCTCTCTTTGTAAACGATTTAGAAAAATATGCGGCAATTACAGGTGAATGTTATTTATCAAATAAAAGTGAAATTGATTTTACTGTATTGCAGGATTTATACAACAATCTTTTAAATGAGATTAATAATAAGCCGTTAAGAGAAGGAATTATTTCTGAATTATATTCTCCAAAAAACGATGACAATATTCAAAAAGATGAACGGGTATTTTATACACGCAGAAACGCAATGTATATTGACACAATGCGTGAACTTATAGAGACGGTTCCTGCACAATATAAAAAATATTTTCTAGCTCCGCTGCTTGCCGAAAGCTCTGTTCACGCAAACACTTCCGGCGTATTTAAAGGTTTTCATAAAAATAAAGAAACGGGTCTTGGTCAATTCGGCGGCAGTAATAATGAGGCGCTTTTTCGTATCAAAGGCGAAATCGAATTACCGTTTCCGATTTTTAGTAATTTTAATTGTGATTACAAAGTATACAACGGCGATTCAAACATAATTGTAAAAGAAGTTTCGGAAGTCGATCTTGCATATTTAGATCCGCCTTACAATCAACATCCATACGGCTCTAACTATTTTATGCTTAACTTGATACTCGAAAATAAGTTTCCAGAAAATATCAGCAAAGTATCTGGTATCCCTGATGACTGGAATCGTTCTGCATATAATAAAAAGCAATTTGCATATTCTTCGCTGTCTGAACTTATAACAAACATTAAAGCAAAATTTGTTCTTATTTCGTTTAATTCCGAAGGATTTATTTCACTTGATGAAATGAGAAATATGTTAGAAAAAATCGGAAAAGTAAAAGTGTTGGAAACATCTTACAATACTTTTCGCGGCTGCCGTAATTTGTCCAACCTTGCCGAACAAGGTTTACGCAATATTCATGTAACGGAATATCTATATTTGTTGGAAAAATGACATAAAAGGCTTGTTCGGCAACCAACCCGAGCCGAAGGTTCGCAGTTGCCGAACAAGCCCAGTTTACAATATGCAAAATATAGGATATTATATTACTCATGATGAAAAAAATACTAAAACTAAAATGGGTAGTACTCAGCATTACAATTTTAAGCTTAATTTGTCTCCTAATGTCATCATGCTTTAGGGATATTTATTGTCATAGTTGTCGAGATACAAGGAGATGCAGGACTTGTGATGGGAGAAGGCGAATATGGGAAGAAAGTGAAAGCGGACATATGGAAAATATTGTTTGCCCTCTATGTCGCGGATCAGGAAGATGTCGGCAATGTTTTGGAGTTTGGAGATCAAATAACATAGAAATAGAATGAGTTTTGCGCAACAACATTGTAATCTTACAAAAGTATTCTCAAAATGTATAAATCAATTTTCTCCTTTTTTTAAATCAAAAAATACGGTAATTTTTAATGAAAATTGTTTTGAGGTATTGAGCTATATTCCGGAAAATTCTATAGATATGGTTTATGCCGATCCTCCGTATATGTTGTCAAATGACGGGATTTCCTGCCAAAATGGAAAAAGGGTAAATGTTAATAAAGGAAAATGGGATAAAAGCAATGGATTTGAACAAGATACAATATTTCATGATGAATGGATTTCTGCTTGTCACCGTATTTTAAAACCTGAAGGAACAATATGGATTTCAGGAACTTATCATAGTATTTATCAATGCGGTTATATTCTGCAAAAAAATAATTTTCATATTTTAAATGATATTACATGGTTCAAACCAAACGCTTCGCCAAATTTAAGCTGCCGTTTTTTTACGGCTTCGCACGAAACAATTATTTGGGCAAAAAAAGATAAAAAAGCAAAACACACATTCAATTACGAAAATATGAAAAACGGATTATTTCCCGAAGATAAATTAAAAAAAGAAAATACACAGATGAGGTCTGTATGGTCAATAACAGCTCCAAAAACAGGAGAAAAAACCCACGGGAAACATCCTACGCAAAAACCATTGGAATTATTAAAACGTATTGTTTTGGCTTCTACAAATGAAAATGATATTATCCTCGATCCATTTTGCGGCAGCGGAACAACAGGAGTTGCTTGCAAGTATTATACAGATCGATCATTTATAGGTATAGAAATAGATAAAAGTTATTGCGGCTTGGCAAAAAACAGATTATTATAAACTATACATCATCGGGAAAAGTTTCACGTAACTTGTGATTTGCTTTTTCAAGATCAAACCCATTGGATGAAGATTCTACTCCCAATTCAAAACGAGCCGGCTGCTTGTTCATTATGCCGTCTATTTCAAGAATGTCGTGCTGCTGTGCCATAAGCAGCTTTTTGAAATGGCGAGGGCCGTCGACATTTTCGGGAGGGGCAGCACCTTCTCCGGCAATAAAGCGGGTTTTTTCGATATTTGCGGGTTGATACGAGGACATTATAATTATTTTAACAGTCCATTTTGCATATTCATAAACAAGTTCTTTTTTACCGCGAAAGTTAATGTCACCTAACTTGATTTTATCATGTAAATATTCTTTGTCACCGCAAGGCAGTTCGCAGTAAAAACGAAAGCGCAAAGTGCCGCTCCAGCTCATTCCTGCCTGTATTAATTTATGAATGTCTTCCATTGTGGAGTCATGGGAAATAATTGCACGCCGCCAAATATCCAGATTTACAATGCTTAGCTGGATCATTCGCCATAATTGACGCTGCCATTGTGATGTCTTTCCGCCGTGAATAACAGTAAAGTTACTCTGCCTGTAGTTGTCCATAGCGGTGCGTATCAGTTCTTTGATGTCAGTAAAAGTATCGATCATGCTGTCCAGCGAATTATCCATGGCAGTAACATCGGAGTCGGGCACAGTTTCGTCAAACGCAAGGTCTTCAAGCAAAGCCGCTGTATGTCCCTGAATTTGTGAAAGCACGATAAATGTATGTTTGGGCAGCCATGCCGCAAATTCTGCTTGAACTTCGATATTTCCTTTTTGTGATAACTGCTCCTGAAGTTTAGCGGAAAGTTCGATAACTGCCGTATGCAATTCCGCAACACGCTGCCTGAGTACCCCTGTATCTCGATCTGGAAACGGAGAGTAAGTTTGAATAAATTCTTCCATGTTATCCGCAATAAACTCTGTCAATAGCTCCCATTCATCATCATCAAGATCAATAACAGGCGGAACAAGACGGTTGATAACTTTTTCTACGTCGGTTTCATTTCGAAAAAAAGCGTCTTTGATATACGCCAAAACAACAAATTCCGAAATTGGAATATTAAGATCAAACAAAATGCTTTCGATAAATGTTCTGTCCGGCGGAACGGAAAAACTTTGCAATGTTTTTGTGTCGGGGATTTCCTTCCCGGCAAACCAGCAGCGGGTCTCAATTCCATAAGGCACAATATCTATTCGATTGGTTTTTTCGTAAAGAAATTCCTCAAGCGAAAAGGAAGGAACTTCCCTCATTCGTTTGCCGCCATACCAATAGGCAAAAGCAAATTGTTCTTCCATGCTGGTTCCCGGCCCAAGAAGGGCAAAGCTGTTTTCAAAACCGCTTTCTGCGGCTTCAAGCCATTTGTCCAATTCTGCTGTAGACCAATCTTCCATAGTTACTTTTGTCAGTTCAAAACTAGATTCTTGCCAGTTTAATGTACGGACAACAAAACGATCTCCGGGAACAAAAGCACATTCACGGTAAATGCCCCGCATATCAAGGGTGCGAATCGAAACTTCTGGAGGATCCTCGTAAAGATCGGCGTTAAACGCTGCTTCATTTTCCGGGTTTTCTCTGGCAATATATTGGGGGGCAAATTCTTCGCCGTATAAGCTGTAGTATGGGTACAAATCTTCGGGCGGAGATTCGGTGGTTGTTGTTGGAATAAGTTTACTTCTCCAGAAAAACTTGTACCTGTGAGGCATTATCAGCGGATTCGCAAAGGGAATGCACCTGTGCCCGGGGATCAGTATGCCGTTAATCAATTCCAGCCGTGAAGGAGTAATTGTAAAAACTGCGGATTCAAAGCAGCCTCTGCGGGAAACCCAATGGCGATTATCTTGTCTGAAAGCTATTTTTCGATCATCAAGGTAGCTGCCGATTTCTCCGTGAAGCCTTTTGTTGCGTTTTTGCCCTGTATTCTGGACATAGAGAACAATGTCATCCAGCGTAAATGGCACTGTTGTATTATCGAGAAATTCATATAGTAATTCTTCCTGTTCCAAATCCATTTACTTTATGATAAGATGAATATTCACATTAAATCAATAAGGAAAACATGATGATTTACAAAGATTTTGGCAAAACAGGAAAAAAAGTTTCAATGCTCGGTTTTGGCGCGATGCGGCTGCCAATGATGAAATCAAACGACAAAGAGATCGTAAATGAAGAGCTTGCAGTGCCGCTCATGCAACAGGCTTTTGACATGGGGATAAACTATGTTGATACAGCTCCGTCTTATTGCGAATCACTAAGCGAGAGTGCGGTTGGCAAGGCATTAAAAGGGGGGTATCGGGACAAAATATATTTGTCTACAAAAAATCCCATCAAAGATGATAGCGGCGATAATTGGACAAAGCGGCTGGAAAACTCTTTAAAAAATCTTGACACAGATTATATAGATTTTTATCACTTTTGGGGGATCGGTCTGGAAGGTTTTAATTCATGGCAAGGCTTAAAACATGGCCCGATCGAGGCGGCCTATAAAGCCAAAGAGCAGGGACTGATTAAACATATTTCATTTTCTTATCATGATTCACCCGCTAATTTCAAACCGATAGTTGACTCCGGCATTTTTGAATCGGTGTTGATTCAATACAATTTGCTGGATCGATCTAACGAAGAAAATATCGCTTACGCTAAATCCAAAGGCTTGGGTGTAATTGCGATGGGCCCTGTTGGAGGCGGTCGTCTTGGTGCGCCCAGCGAAAAAATTCAAGGGCTGTTAAAAAGACAAAGAGTCAGCACTGCGGAATTGGCAATGCGCTTTGTATTTACCAACGAAAATATCGACATGGCTCTGTCTGGTATGAGTAACTTAAATATGGTTAAGGAAAATTTTGAGATCGCTTCACGCATTGATCGCCTAACGGAAGAAGAAGTTTTGCACATAAACAAAATGATTGAAGAAAACAAAGAGCTTGCCAAACTTTACTGCACAGGCTGCAATTATTGCAGACCATGTCCGCAAGGAATCGAAATTGGACGGATTCTGGATATAATGAACCTTCATCGTGTATTTGAAGTAACTGAACACGCAAAACAAGCTTATTTCGAATTGATTAATGGGTTAATGTGGCAAAAGAGTGCTTCTGCAGATAAATGCACTGCCTGTGGTGAATGTGAAAAAAAATGCCCGCAAAAATTGCCGGTTATTCAACAGTTGGCAGAAACACACGCAGCTTTGGCATAGTGATCGAGCCTGTCCAAAAACTGCGAACCTTCGGTTCGGCCAGTTTTGGGACAGCCTCGATCATCATGTAAAACAAGGGGTTCAAAATGGTGCAATTAAATTTAGATGATTATATCAGAAAAGTTTCGGATTTCCCTAAAAAAGGTATTCTGTTTTATGATATTACAAGTATTTTAGCGTCTCCTATAGCTTTTAATTATTGTATCGATAAAATGGTCGAAATCTACAAGGATAAAAACATTAACGCTGTTGCCGCAATTGAAGCTCGGGGCTTTTTGTTCGCTGCTCCGTTTGCTTACCGTATGAATATTCCGATAATTCCTGTTCGCAAAAAAGGAAAACTCCCCGGTGTTACGCTGGCAAAAAAATACGATCTTGAATACGGGCAAGCGGAAATAGAAGTTCATTATGCCGATATTCCCAAAGGCAAACGTATTCTTTTAACCGATGATCTGATCGCCACCGGGGGAACCTTGAACGCTTCACGAGCTCTTTTGCTTGAAGGCGGAGCGGAAGTCCCTGAAATTTTCGGCGTTGTAAGTTTGCCGTTTCTTAACTATAAAAATGTTTTAGATCCTACACCTGTTACTTCGTTAGTTGAATATCACGGCGAATAGCTTACAAGGAGGGACATTCGCTTTCCGTTATTTTTTGTCCCTGTTGCTTTTTTGTTTTTATTTTTGTAAGATAACCCATGAATAAAAAACTATCTTATGTCCTCGTGACGCCTTATGCAATCCAAAAAAGCAGAACCGGGGGGATTCTTGCCCGTTTGTTTTCAAGAACCGATTTAGAATTGGCAGGAGCCCAAATCTTCGCCCCTGATGCTGCGTTTACCAACACCTATTCAGAAGCACTTCGGCAGAGAACCGCAGCAAATCAGCCTCCCATTCTTGCCGACTATGTGAAACAACATTTCAGCCCTTCCGACGGCAAGCCTCACAGGGCACTTCTCCTTGTTTTTAGAGGAGATAACCCTTGCGATCAGCTTCATAATATTTGCGGGCATTTTAATACCCAAAAAGTAGAGATTGACGCTCTTTGCGGAGAAACTATCCGTGACACATACTCAGACCTTATTTACAGCGATGATAATCCAAACGAAGTCCGATACTTTGAGCCTGCTGTCTTAACTCCAAGAAATCAAGAAGAGGCCGACAGTGATTTGCGCCTATTCGCTGGTTTCCTTGAAGGCAAAGAAAACCTTGTTCAGAATGTTACATATCCCGATCCGTCAAAAATAGAAAGAACCCTTGTTATAATTAAACCTGATAACTGGGTTTATAATTCTTTACGCCCCGGTGCAATTATCGATATATTTTCACGTACAGGTTTGCGCATTATCGGCCTGAAGGCGCACCGTTTTTCGCTGGCTCAAGCACTTGAGTTTTACGGCCCTGTCGAAGAAATACTCTGCAAAAAACTTTCGCCCAGGTACGGCAAAAAAGCAAAGGAGCTTTTGGAAAAAGAGTGCGGTTTTACGTTAAGCGAAACTTTAGCCGACACATTAACCAAAACTTATGGCGTTGATTGTGCTGTTGATCAATTTCACCAGATTGTCGAATTCATGTCAGGCAAACGTCCTTGCGGTCAATCCAAAGAAGAAATGGAAAAACTCGGCGAAATAAAATGTATGATTCTCGTCTACGAAGGTGAAAACGCTGTTGCCAAGATACGTGATGTGTTAGGCCCCACCAACCCCCTTGAAGCTCCCGACGGCACTGTCCGCCGTGAGTTCGGCTTAAATGTTATGGTCAACACCGCCCACGCCTCAGATTCGGCAGAAAGCTACGAACGTGAGCAAGGGATCGTTCAAGTGAACAAAAACATGACGTGTGCGATTATCAAGGAATACTTGGGCGGTTAATTCTGCCCTAAGGCCCCTTCGTCTATCGGTTAGGACACAAGATTCTCAATCTTGTAAGACGAGTTCGACTCTCGTAGGGGCTAGGACAAAAATGACGCTTAATAAGGAGGGTATGTGATGAAACTAAAAGGAGCAGCAATAATGATGGCTGCGGTTTTAGCGCTCGCAATAATAGTCGGAGTCGTTACCAACTTGCGATATACCGGCGAAACCGATACGTTCAACTCTGCAAACTTTGTAAATGTCAGATCGGAACTCACTGCCCTTACCGCAGATACTTCGCATGGGTTAATATCCGTCAATTATATTGAACATCTTAACGACAATTTTTATAACCGTTTTTCTTTTTCCCATCGAGAAAAATACACTGCTGTCTGGATTGTAGAAGAGCTTTTGGCAATGGGGTACACATGGGACAATATAGAAGTGCAGGAATTTGCTTGGGATGATATACGGCACTTTCATTTTTGGACACCTCTGTATGATATTCCCGATCTGGGTTCGGAATATCGTGATATAGTGAATGTTTGGGGAAGTTTTGTATTTAACATTCTACTTACTCTTGATCGATCCTCTTTCGCAAATTTTGGAGTAAGAGCTTCACGTTTGAGCCAAAATGTGATCCTTACCGTACCCGGACAAAGCGACAAAAAGATAATAGTCGGTGCTCATTACGACAGCCTCATGTTTCCCGGAGCCAGTGACAATGCTTCAGGGACAGCGCTGCTTTTAGAAAGCGCCCAACGTATGCGTAGCTTAAATAATTATCACACCATCGTTTATATTTTTTTCGGGGCGGAAGAAATGGGTTTGTTTGGAGCCGGTTATTTTACCGAGAGCCTCACACAGCAGCAACAGGACAATATTTTGTTTATGGTCAATGCAGATGTACTCATTGAAGGGTCGGACATTTTTTATGGAGCCGGGTTTGACGCAAATGGAAGCTCGGGAGCAAATCATATAACAGAAATATGGGACAACATTGCAATGGACTTAAATGCCCGATATGAAATAAACCTCAATGCCTGGCCTAACGGCATTTTTTCGCCAAGCGACCATCTGGCCTTTTTGCCTCATGGTCATACAGTAATGAATCTGATAGGTATGGATGCTGTAGTCGATTTTTCTGAAATGGAAGTTAATTGGGATTTTTATATGTTGATTTATGAAGAAATGTTTAGGGTATTGCACAGCCGGAGGGATTGTTTCCATTACATTAACAAAAACTGGCCCGGGAAAATCGATGCAAATATGCGGGCGTTTTCTTTGTTTTTAGAAGAAATTCTGCTTGCAGTATATTAGAGAGGTACGACATGAAAAGTAGAAATCAAGTTTTCCGCTATATTACTTTAGGCTTACAAATTATTGCGATTGCGGCATATTTCGTTCCTTCTCTGTTTATGAGGAGTACTTTCGGTTTTGGATGGCTTGTATTGGGCGTCATACACACGGGAGTGTTTTGCGCAGTGTATTTCAGAGACGCCCGCCGCCGCACTGCTTTAAGTATTATTTTGACAATCGCAGTTATACTGTATTGTTTGATTTTTGGAAGCTTTTATACATATTTGTTGTCGGAAATAATGCACATTGGCATTTTTTCGCCTATAGTCGTCTATTTTGTGACTTCATTACTTGCGATTACCTTTGCCCTCGCCGCTCCGATAAGGCGGCAAGTAAAGCCGGAATCGGTTCAGGAATCGACTCAAGAGTCGGCTCAAGAGCCAGCAATTGAGGAAAATTTAGATTGTTGTACAGCATAAAATCCTATTGACAATTTTCATGTTATACATAAAACTAATGACAGTGATAATTATAATGTGCTATGTTAACTTTCTAAACGCCACATACAGCCCAAGTCTGATCGCCGTAAGAAGCAGTGCTGGCAATAATATAGTACCCCCCCCCCCCCCCCCCCCCCCCCCACCCCACAAAAAAACAAAAAAAAAAAAAAAAAAAAAAAAAAAAAAAAAAAAAAAAAAAAAAAAACTTTTGTTTAGGGTATTAGGGGAACA